>NZ_JBVUBB010000014.1:0-181863 GCF_055791185.1 Bradyrhizobium ingae | reverse complement strand
AGCTGCCGCGCGAACCGTCGACGCGGTCTGCGCCGCAATCAGCCGCGCACTCGATGCCTTCACCTCCGAGGAATGCGCCAACTACCTCAAAAATTCAGGCTATCGAACTTAATGCCATCACGCTTTAGGCCTGCAACCAGAGCAGTCGGCTGATACGGTGCTAAATTGCCTGCAGGTACGCGGGATCATCGCTCTGACATAGTCGAATTCGCTCCGTAACGCGCCAGCGTAGAAAGTTCCAGGACTGGCCGCGCCATCTCCTTCAGGATCTGCTGAAGAGCAGAACGAAATTGTTGGCTGGTAGGTCGAACTTCTGATCGAGCGTCAATCCATACTTCTCGCCCGCTCTCTGAAGGTCCCGCACGTCTTTGAGACTCCATTCTGGCACACCGGCCGCCCGAATCTCCCTGTCGAAGGCCAGGTTCGATGGCGTGGTGTACTTCCCGTCAAGTTTGAAGGGACCATAGACGGCGACAAAACCAGATGGCTTCAGGAGTTTTGCGCCAAGCGCAGCGACACCATCGGCGATCGAGACCGGCGCAACTTGGAAGATGTTGATGACGAAGATGGCGTCATAAAGCCGCTCATCGGCGCCTGGCCAAGTCGCAGGGACAGTGAGATCAATGAGAATGGGATCAGCAACGTTCTTGTTGCCGGCTCCGGCGCGGCATCTTTTGATGGACGCAAAGACGTCTCGATCGTAGTCGGAGGGCTGAAATCGCACGTTCGGAAAATTTGGTGCGAGGTAGTTGATATGCAATCCAGCGCCTGTCGCCAGCTCAAGCACGTCACCTTGCGTGGGAAAGATTTCTTCGAACGTCTTCAGGATCGGATGCTTGTTGCGGTTGCCCGCCCAGGCAACATACGGGCTGAGCGGATGCGGATCGATATCAGGCCTTGGTCCGGACATTGGCGTATTCCTCGCTTTCCGTACTCTAGCAAGAGGTCTTCGGTCGCAGCGCGATAAAGATCGAGCAAGTTTGCCACCCGGAGACCTGCCCCCAGTCACGGCGCGGTCGACGCGGCGACGTAGGTCGCTCGCCCGGAGACAAACTCACTTTTCCACTTTCGGCCCAAATCATCGCGTGGACCCGGCAATGAGGGGAAGGCTATCATCTGACCGAAGCGCCTGACGGGGACGTGTATGGTCGGCTTGACCGACTGTTCGGGTCATTTCCGTTCGCGCCGGTGACGTGATCGTGAAACCGCAACGGTCACCGCAAGCGGAGATGCCCACTGAGCATTCAAAACACTTTTCGCTAGGTCGAAGGTAGAACGTCTTAGGCCACACGGTTCACGCAAAATAACTTTTTCTCTCCGAGCTCGCCTCGATAACGACTTCCTACAAAAGAGATCAGGGCGTGTTGATGATTTCAAAGTTACGCCAACCGCTGACTTTCTCTCTCGACCAGGGCAAGGACCTGCTATCATCGAGAGAACTGGAAAAAGGGTGCTCTATGTTGCCCATATGCATATATTTTTGGCTTTGCCAGCTTGGTCGGATGACTCAACGATTGCGGAAATAATCTTGGCTAGTTGAACACTGCAGCTACCGACCAACATGACAATTACAAGACAATCTCCTACTTGAACCGCATTGCTCGCATCTGTCGGCTATATCTAGGTCAAAGGCGCGCGATTTTGAGCAGCACGCGGCACCAGCGCCCCCCACATCGATGGTGATGCCTCGTATCATGAGATTTCAGACAATTGCCGCCCCTGGCACCGCACAGTGGTGCCAGCTGTTGATCGGTAGAGTGATAACATGACGAGTTCCAGTAGGCGGCACGTAATCATCATCGGCGGCGGCGCCAGCGGCGTCCTGCTGACCTATCAATTGCTGCATCGGCCGACTGGCGATCTACGCGTCACGCTGATCGAGCAGCGTCCCGATATCGGACGCGGTATTGCCTATCATACGGGCAACCCCGATCACCTGCTCAACGTACGCGTCTCGAATATGAGCGCGATACCCGACCAACCAGATCACTTTTGGCGTTGGCTGAACGCGCATAACGCGGACGCGTCGCTGTGTCCCGATCCCTATTGTTTCGTGCCACGACGCATCTATGGCGACTATATGGCCAGTCTGCTTGAGCAGCAGACATCCGATCCGACGGGCGCACGGCGACTGTCGATCCTGCACGCGACTTGCGTCGATATTAACGAGGGTCCGGCCCGCGTGTCGGTCAAGCTGAATGATGGCCGATCGCTCATGGCCGACAACGTCGTTCTCGCAACCGGACATGATACGAGAGCCAACCTGCCGGGTCATGCAAATCCCTGGGCACCACCGTCGGCCGCTCACATCGACACCGAGGCAACCGTACTGATCCTCGGCACGGGGCTTACCATGGTCGACTACGTCCTATCGTTGCTGCGCGACGGCCATCGTGGACCTATCATCGCGATGTCACGGCGCGGTCTGCTCGCAAAACCCCACCGCCACATCGATGCTTTGCGAATTGAGGAGGCGGACGTTCCCTTTGGCGCCAGCATTAGTCACCTGCTGCGCTGGCTTCGCGACCACATAGACCGGAATGCGGCACAAGGCGGCGACTGGCGCAGCGTCATCGACGGTCTTCGGCCCTACACCCAGCGGCTGTGGCATGAGCTTTCGCAGACATCGAAACGCCGCTTTCTCGAACACACACGCGCTTGGTGGGACGTGCATCGGCATCGGATGGCTCCGGAAGTCGAAGCGCGCATTGCCGAGGTGCTTGACAGAGGTCAGCTTGCCCTGATGGCAGCAAAGGTGATCAGCATCGAGCCCAACAATACCGGCACGAGAATCAAGTACCGCCTGCGGGGGCATTCCGATCCTCTCGACATCCAGGTTGGCGCGGTCGTCGATTGCACCGGCATCGTCAAAGACCCCCGCGCGACGCTCAATCCGGCAGTGCGCAGTCTATTCGACCGCGGCCTGTGCCGTGCCGATCCGCTCTGCATTGGCATTGAGACTGATCGAAATTGTGCCGTCATCAGCCGCGCCGGCGCTACTTCGCGCCACCTCTTCGCGGTGGGCCCGCTCACGCGCGCGGCCTTTTGGGAGATCAACGCGATACCCGACATTCGCAACCAATGTGCGGCACTTGCTGCCCTCCTCGCCGATACCGGCGGCGAGGCATCAAGGCGAACCGCATCATGAAAGCGTCTGATCGCTCACGCTCGCCGAATGAATGCGGCCATCTACATTGATAAAAATGCGGGAACGGTTAGTTCGAACCTGCTCTGGGAGGCATCAGCGTGAGCTGCTCGATGGGAGCGATCGGCCGCGAGCACCGGGCTTTCGGCCGGATGAATTCGTCGCCTATAAGTTCGCGGATCCGGACATTCGCGACCATGCCATAGCCGCCGGCGGAGCCGCGTCGCGAAGCAGCGGCGCGTGATACCACGTCGCGTATCGTTCCCGAAACGAGCGATGACGGCCTCACAATTCGGTCATTCAGCCACGCGCTCGGGGCGCCAGTGCTGAGATCAGCACTATTGAGTACCTTAAGACCACAGCGCGCACTCACCGGCCTTGGTTAAAAACAGCTTGCATTTCGGCGGTTGCCCCGTATCGGGCGGCCGGCGAGTAGTCGTGCTTCTCGATAAGATCACTTCGTTTATCTAAGATCCTGCTGTCGGTGCGTGCGGCTCGCTCGAGCACATGGTTGGAAAAAAATTGCAGCGATACCGCGCCCGAATTGATGATGCCGGCAGTGGTTAGCGAGAGCACGCCTTCGTTTGAAACACTGATGAGCCCCGCTTCATTTAGCTTTTTGAGCTCGCGACGAAAGTATTGCTCCATGGACACGCCAAATTCCCTCTCGAAACGAAAGAGCGACACTCCGCTACTTCGCAACGCCAGCATCACCGTTCTGCGCATCAGATCGTCTTGCGACAGGACGATACCTTTCCACACTGGCTTCTCGCCACGCTCGACCCTAAGCAAGTAGCGACCTAAATCTGCCTCGTTGTAGAACTGGCACTGGCTCACGTAGCCAAATCCGCCAACCCCAAACGGGATCAGATTATTGTCGTTCCATGAATCGTATTTGCGGCACTGCTGAATGGAGTGCGGCTGCGACTTCTTGGTCCAGAAGAAGATCGGACCGTGGCGATAGCCAAGTCTCGTGAGGATGTGCTCCGCCATGAAATGCATGATGATGCGCTCCTTCGCCCCGGCGAATTGATATCGCCCTCTGCTCAAATGGCGAGCTATGGGGTCCGTCGATTTGAACAACAATGGAAATATGTTGAATTTCTCCACTCCCATGTTCAATAGACCGATGAGCGAGTCATACCAGCTCCGCAGCGTTTGCTGCGGCAATCCATAGATGAGGTCCAGCGATAGATTCTGAACCCCCATCTTATTCAGCAGTTTGACGAGCTTACTCACCTCACCCACACCGTGACCGCGGTTCAAGATACGCAAAATGTTTTCGTCAAGACTTTGAACGCCCAGCACGAAGCGGTTTACGCCATTACTGAGCAGAGTGGATATGCGATCTGCGGCATCCACCTGCTTTGCAAGAGAGGGATGTAATTCGAAGCTGACTTCGGACTTCGATAGATCAAAGCGCTGTTTGATCGTGTCGAATAGCGTTTTGAGTTGTGGGTTTGTCAGCATTGACGGGGTGCCGCCGCCAAAGAACGCTGTCTCGATAGTTCTGCCGGCAAGCGCCGCGTCCGACCAACTCATTTCCTTATCTAGAGCCGCCAGGTAACGTTCCACTCGCCCGGGACGTGGATTGATTTCCTTGGCGAAATGACAAAAGGTGCAATACTGATTGCAGAAGGGGATGTGAAAGTAGAGATCGATCGACGAGGTAATCTCGCTCAACAGCCTTTCGGCATTCAGCTCACCCATTGCTTTGAGAGGTGGATAGGTACCGACAAGGTAATCATTGTAGGTGTCAAGGTGTAGTTTTCGAGCCCTCAGCATGTCGAGGTTGATGTCGTACGAGCGGTCGATCGCGAACTCTAGAGCCTCGCAATAGCTTGGCGCGCGCATATCTTTTTGTCTCCTTTAGCTATCGTACGAAGGCAGGGCGCGACGACACACAGGCGTCAGAGGGGCGACCGTCGGTTCGGTGTCAATAAAGGCGCGGTGCAATTCGCGCGAGCCCACAGCCTGGCTGCCTCGGCTCCATGCAGATCATATCCTGCGTTGCCATCCACTCCGCGACACCGACGGTCATAATTCGGCACGGATAACGACAGCGGCACCGGCATGTCGCAGCGAACTTCCAGCGGGACCGCACTCACGGAGGCAGCGTCCATCGCATTGATTTGGACCAGTCGGCACGCTCATTTCAAATCCTGGACAGTGAGAGCACAACGTGCTGCTCATCCTTCTCCGTGTCCAGCAATTGGCATGCCATCAAAAACGTCCTACGAGGCTTGCGTGAAGAGGCGAAAACTATCGGCTTAGCACCACATCGGCATAGACTTGCGCGCTGTGTTCGGTTCTGGACATCAGCGTCTAGAGCCGAACACGATTGAAGCACGACAGCTGAAAAATGTCGCGTGATGACGGTCTCACTTAAGCGCGGACTCGGACATCCGCCCCGCGAAGTGTCCAGAACGGCGAGGTTACGACCTCGAGTGTTTCTCTTGTCGGCCGAGTTTCTTTCACTCCGCTCCATGGCAGGCAGACGACGTTGCGCTTCATCCGGGATCGGCTAATGGAGAACCGCTGGAGCCCGCCTGTTGACACCCGCCTGGCGCTGGCGGGCATGCCGAGCGGGTGCGTGCGCGGTGCTGATCACCGCGAGCCGCCGCGCGGCGATCACGCTCATGATGCGGCGTCAGCAAAGAGGATTTGCAGGAAGACTCGTCTGAAATGGCTGCGCTTGATGCAGGTGAACTCGTATCTTGCAAAGAGCAGCAACGGCTCCGGCTCTGCTGGCTTCACATATTCGTAGTCTGCCGAAGGCTCGTCCCAAGGCCACAGCAGCGGAGAACTTTTTCCGAAGTGTTCAGAACGTAGAAGAACTCTTCGCCCGGAAGACCGCGAATAGAACACACACCATTCCACACCAAACGAACTCTCGCTCCCGCTTGTCCAAATGATGACGCCGCGTCGAAGATAGCGCATGGATGGTATCAAGGTTCTCATGGCTACTGACTTTCTCTTTCGACGAGAGCAAAGATGCGCTACCATTGGACCGCAAGGTTCTATGCGGCCCATGCCTCTTCTTGGCTTTGCACGCGTGGTCGAATGCTTGACGCTAACGAAAAATTGCGCTTAGCGACCGACACGATCTGCAACTCCCGACGAGCATGACAACCGCCAAGACCTTTCCTATTGGACTGCAGGGCTCGCGCTCGTCCGGCTATTCCTGGGGTCGAAAGCTGCGATTTTGAGGTCACCGTCACGCGCGCTGTCGAAGAATGTCGTGTGGATCGAGCCCGTTCGGGCGTGCCAATCTCGTTGTCTCATTCGGCCCATGGCGGCTCGAATGATGAAGCGGCGGTTCGGCCGCGACGACCTCACCTTGGTCCAACGGACAGACGAAAGGAGCAGATCACCCGCCTCGCGCTCGTCAGGCAGGCAGATGTACGGCCCTGGCAAAATCGATCTGATCCAAGAAAAAATAATCGGCGCAGCAACAAGGGGGCTGCTCCAAGATTGCGTCGGAGCAAAATATTGCCGCCCCAAGCTTTAAGGGGGTCGGCGTCCAAAATTTTGGAAGCTGATCGACACCCCGGCAAGGTCAGCTGAAGCGCGATGAGATCAGGATGAATCGTCATCGCGCTATACGTTGTTGTTTGAGCATGATCTCCGCGCAAACGCGTTTCCGCGTTTGTCGCGAGGAAGAACCGCTCCACACTTTTGCGCTAACGCGGCCCTCCGGGTCCGGATCATGCTTTAGCCGGCAGCGAAGTCGTCTGTGCGGAAGAAAGGTCCGTCGATAACGCAACCCCGACGGCATCTTAAGGACCGCCGGCGGTACGGCCGGCGGCTGATCAACTCCTGCGGCGACCTGCCGATCGACTTGTTGCTCGCCAGCCTGCCTACGACCTGGAAAGAGGGCGCATCTTGGCCGACGTATCGGCAGATCCTCAAATCGCAAGGAGAGGGGACCCACTTTGGCCGGCTCGTTCAGGCGAGCCTGCCATCCTCGTGTCGGCGAGAGCTGTTCGAGCCAACTTCATCAGCCTAAGCCATGTCAGCTCCAAGTCGGTCCTGGAGCGCCGGCCGATCGGCGACGAGGTGGTCAAGGTGCAGCGGCTCGCGCCCTGGCCGCTCTCCTTGCGCCAATCGTCTCACCAGCGCCCGCGTGGCGTCCACGACAAAGACGCCGCAATCATAACCGTTCTGCTGCCGGGTTATGCGAGCTAGCTGCAGACGGACGCCGAGTCTTGCTGCGAGTTGTTCTGCAACTGTGGTGTTGTGTGCCCCGGCGGAGTCGTAGTGGTAAGCAAGCGCTCCCTCCGGCGCGTGCCGATCCACGAACAACAGCGACCAATGCGTGCCTTCGCCACCAGCATCACCATCGCTCACTGGCATGAGCAGGAACCTGGCGGTATCGTTACCATCCCGGTCATGTACGATCCGCTGGAAAGTTTCCAGCCAGCCGCTCGGGCTCTGGGTCAAGCGCAGCAGATGGGCTTGGGCCGGCTGAACGAACCGTGTCTGCGCCGCCAGACCCGGATCGTCCCTCCGCAACTGCTTGTTAAGGAGCGCGTAGTCCGCCGCGATATGCTCGTCACCCAGCCATTCCGTGGCGCCAGGTACCAAGCTGGCGTGGAGCGAGGCTGTCGGATCCAAAGAAGCGACCTGATCATCGGATGTTTTGCGCGGAAAAACCCGCGGATCATGAGCATCATCAGGCATCATCTGCTGTGTCGAGGGCAAATCAACCACGGACCCAACGCTGCGGTAGACGTCTGACACTGACCGCGATGTGCTCGCAGGTGATGGTGCCGCGGGTCCCTGGCTCTGCTCCTTGAGCCGAACCGAAGCTTCCGCGCTTGGAGGGTTTGACGCTGTGGGAAGTCCCTGAAGCGAGCTGGCCAACGAAGCTTCTTCCCCGGCGGCGCCACAGAGATAGCCGTGCAGCGCCGTCACACACGCATCCGCGTTCTTGTTGTCATTCCTCTTATGGGGCGGAACGACCGTGATATCTGCTTGGCGATACTGCGGAATTCGCTCCTTGACGATTTCCTCGAAGAGCTCCTTCTTGATGGCCACCTTGGTCGCACTCCCCTCGCCCGAGGTCTCCTCCGCCTCGTTGACCCGCAACAACGGCCGGCTGGTGTCATTTGCAAGGCGCTTCCAAATCTCGCCGCGATCGGTATCGAGCCAGATCGAGACCGCTTTATCCAGGATGAGGCGCCGCGTTTCCTCACGCTCGAACGAGCCACCGCCGGTTGCAAGGATTAAGTTCCCTTTCTCGACCAACTGCGCGATCAAGCTCGCCTCGCGGTTCCTGAACCACTGCTTGCCTTTGTCTTTGGCGGCGAAAATTTGCGTAATCGCCATACCGGTCTCCCTTTCAATTTTCTTGTCCGTGTCGACGAAGGCGAGCCCCAGTCGTCGTGCGAGAGCAGGCCCAATGCGGGACTTTCCGGCGGCCGGTAGTCCGACAAGCACAACCGGCCGCGAGCCCAGAACAGAGACAACCTCTTTTGCGATCAGTGATCTCTCGGGCATTCTTGACCGTTCGGCAGCTCGCGGGCCAAAGATGGCGCCGGCAGCTGATCGGGCGTCGAGTTCGTTTCCCCAGTGGGAAATCTCTCTGGCGCCCTCCGGGATCGGCACGCCCTTACAGACCTCCCGCGCGCGCTGGGCGAGTTGTTGCGTAGCCTCGTCCAGAGCATCTCCACTCGCTCGCAGCCGCAGCCTGCCTCGCTCCTTGTAGGTATCGTGATTGGCAATCTTGGCTTCAAAGCTCTGTGGCGTATGGAACTCTACCTCAAAGCGATAGCCGTCCGGCGTGGTCAGTACTGTGGTGACGCCGAGGAAGGTTGGATCTCGCATCCTGAACCAATTCCTGGTGCTGACCTCGGCGTAGCCCCGCTCATCGAACGCCAACATGGCCTTCTTGAAACCATTTGTGAAATCCTTGCCAGGGATTTCGAAGAGATGACGCACGGCGTTGCTGATCAGCTGGGTGTTGCCGTCAGACTTGATGATCGCTCCCGTCAGTTGGTCTGTCATTGACCCCTTTGATCTCAAGCAACGATTTAAACGAGGCATGCTCACCTCGATATCCGCCCGCCTGAGCATCTCGGCGACCCGAAGGGTCGCCGTGGTGATGTCGTTCTCTTCTTCTACGGCCCTGACAGACTCCGCCCCGGCGCGGTCGGCAGCCTCCGCGCTGGTCAAAGTCATCGCCATAGCAAGATCCTCCGTGGGGAGCTGTCGACCGGAGGGCTTAGGGAGGATGTGTTTGTCGGCAGCGAGCTTGATTGAGGCTTCCATGATTGAAGCCGCTAGCGTCGGATTGTCCTTCAGATCGTCCAGGGACGCATCGACATCGAACCTGCCATGCATGAGCGTGGCAGCTACGCCTTTGATATAAGGCACGGCCTTCAGGCCCGGCGTCTTGTGCAGGAGGCGCTGAAGGTGTTGGCCTTTTTTAAGGAATAGGCGGGCGCTTGTATCGGATTTATAGGCGTCGGTCCCGACCTTGTTGCCGAGGCTCAGGAGGTTGATTGCGCTTTGTACGACGTCGTCCGGCTCGTAACCATCCGGTCGTGGATCGATACGCGCGGGATATTGATCGAGTAAGGCCTGGACGCGGTCTCGCGGGTGAGCGGAGGCCCGATAGGCGTCCGCCAAGTCCGGAAAAAGCTCGCAAGCCGTCTGGCTCAGCCCAGGGTCGAGATCGGAGGCGCTTTCTGTTTCGACCGGGACCGGGGTATCCGCGCTCGAAGCCCACGCCTCTAAGTCGGCCACGAGCAACTCGGTGACCTCGCGAGCGATTGGGTGCTCTGCGACGTCGATCTCGCGCATCGCCCTTTCGAGCGTGGCCTGAATATCCTGCCCGCTCGTCTCCTCCCGGTTCAATAAGTCACGGATCTCTTGCCTGAACTCGTGGTCAACGCCCTCGTAGATGCCAAAGATGGCCCGTTCCGCAAACCAGCGCCGGGCTTGATCGGATTGAGCCAGAAAGTTTCTCTGCAGAGTGCTATAAGTTTCCAAAGTGTCCTGCGTGGCTGCCAGGATCTGGTTGCCACGACTAAATTGGTACCTGCCGTCCTCGATCGCGGGGGTATGCGACTTTGGCGGCTTGAGCGAGCGGACTCCGCGAGCCTGCTCCTCGGCATCAAACTGCCGGACATGCTCATAAAGCTGCGGCCGGTCCCCGATAATAATGACGGTGTCCCCATCGAAGTCGCCGTCGAGCTTTTTCTGTTCATCGGGCGGGACGGCAACCAGGGACCCGGGAGCGAAGACCTCGGTGGCTTGGAGCATGCCGACACAATCGAGTGAGGTGTCCGCCGTCACACGGTCCTTGCGCTCGGTCCAGCTCGAATGGGATTTCACGTCCTCAGCCGACATCACCAGCCCACGATCTCGATAGTTGGCCGGCCACGCCTCATCAGGCACCACGATCAGAATGCCTTTTGCGAAAAATGCCGGATCGTCGGCCGCCAGTTGATCACCGGACTTCTCGGCGACATTAAAGCTGTATTGAAATGCCACGCATTTATCGAGGAACGCCGCTGTGGGGTCACCTTCAGATGCCGTCTTTACGCGTTCGGTTGTGAACGGGCGCAGGTTTGCCTTATCATATGGCGAGCGGCCGATCAGCACACCAGCCGCCCCAGCCAACGTATCGCTCTTGAGCTTGGGCACGTGCAGATGGCCATCATCGGAGGGCACGGCGATCGCGCCGGGGGCCTCGATGTGTCCGGCCGTCACGGTCCGATACAGCTGTTCCGAACTCAGTGGCTCCCCTTGTCTCCTCTCAAGCCAGCTTTTGGTTTTCTCGCTGACTTCCTGCGCCACTTGCTCGCTGCGCGAATAAAATTGCAGCGCCGCGGCGGGCAGCGACGCCTTCCTTTCCTCACCGTAGGCAAGTAGCCGATCAGGACCTTCCTGCTGACCACCTCGGCGAACAGCTAACATGCGCTCGGCTAACGAGGCTCTGATGAAGCCGCAACCATCGTGCGGGCGCAAAGCGATCGGCCCGTCTGGACCAATCAGCTTAAAGGGATGGTCCTCGCCGGCAGCGCGGTCCGGCAGCAGCGACAACTTAAAGGCACCTTCCAGAGCGTAGTCATGAGGGCCGAGATCTTTGATAACAGGTGGCGCGGCAAACCCCCTGCGCTGCGTATAATAATAGGCTTCCTTAAACGGGGCCCAGGCGCGCGATAGCCGCTCGAACGCCGTGCCCGGTGCGGTGTCGGCATACGGAATCGCCAACAGCTTCCCGCCGGAACCCGCTGGTCTTTGCTCGCCTGGAGCGACGGCAGCAATCTGCGACAGGGTTGGTTTCGGTGCCTTTAACTTACTCCCGCCGAACAGGTCCATCCGGTAGGGCACATCATCGACACAGAACACGCGCCTCAACATGAAGGGGCTCGGCTTTTTCGGTAGTTGCACCGCGACGACCGGTAACGCTCCCGAGGTCAAGCGATGAAACATCGAGTATCGCGTCTCCGGTGCCGTGGGCAGTCGGCGCCCCTGCATGTCCACGACTGGCAACTGCATCAGACCTGCCTTGTCCTGCGGCGGTCTAGGCTCGTGATCCATGGTTCGTAACACCTGGTGCGTATCGAAGACGGACGAGGGATGTTGAGTTTGGATCGCGCCCTCATCGAGCGACATGAATGAGTCGAGCGCATCAACCACATCGTCCGCCTCGATCTGCGCGATCAGATTCCAGCTCATGTTGGAAAGATCGCCTTCGATCAGGGCTCGTGTGTCCGCCAGGATCTTCTTGGTCACATGCTCCAGCTGTTGCCGCCTCATCGCCAAATCAGACTTGTTGCCCTCGACATACGGCCGACGGTACAAAGTCTCCAGGACCTTACGCGCCTTGAGCACCTGAAAAATCGAGAGTGCGGGACGGCGGGCCGAAAACGAACTCTGGGTCCGCCGCTCGGCTGTGTTTGCCGCTAGATATGCCGCTATTTTCTGCTCCAATACTGGTTGCAGATCATTGAGTAGGTTGAGAGCTTGCCTCCGGTGCCACTGCATCGACTTCTGCGGGCTGCGCGCCAGCGGCAGCAGAGCGATACAAATATTGCCCATGGATTCGAGGTTGTTCTCGCGGGCAAAGCCCGAGGCATGAAGCAATTCCTCGAGCCTAGTCAAGCCTGTTGGTGCGAGCTGACCGAGTTCGTCAAAAAGCCGGGCCTTTCCAATCGCCTTGAAGATGTTGGTTATGCTCAAGACATCGGCCTGCTCGAGCCGATCATTTGCATAGTGCAAGTAATGAACCAGCTGCTGCAGCCGGTCCTTGAGCAAAGTGGCGTCAGCAATCTCTCCACCTTCTTCCGCCCTCATGAAACTTCGTCCCACAGCATTGGCGATCATGCTGAGCTGAGGCGTGTTGAAAACAGCGAACCGCTCACCTCCCCGACCAAGGTCCCGCGCAAGGTGTACCATCACCTGGGTGCACGAAGTCTCTCCACGCCATTTGATGAAGCTGTTCATCAAGTCAGCCTGTTGCTGCGGAGTAAACTCGCAGAGGCGGCGGCGACTGAGGATCTCCCGAGCGATCGCGGCGGCGGCTTCGGAGCAGTCTTCGTCTGCAGGCCACTTGCCAAAGCCGTTCAGCAGGTTCGCCAGCCCCTGGCTATCAGAACCGGATAGCCTGTTGCGGTCGCATAGCTCGCGGGCGATCGCGGCTGTCGCGCGGCGACAGCTCTCATCAGTCGGCCACTTGCAAAAGCCGTTCACCAGGTTCGCGGACTGCTGGCGGGTAAAAGCCGAAAGCCGATCGGAGCGGCTGAGCACCTCACCGGCGATTGCGATCGTGGCTTGAAGCACAAGCCTCTGGTCTGGCCATTTGCTGAAAGCGTTCGCCAGGTTCGAAAGCGACTGCTCGGTAAAGCCAGTGAGCCGACGGTCGCGGTCGGCACGGCCAAGGGTCTCTCGGGCGACTGCGCCTATGCCTTCGCCGCAGGCCGGCTCTGCCTGCCACTTGCTGAAACCGTTTGCAAGACTGGCCAGTTCCTGTGGCATACAATGAGAAAGGCGGTCAGGAAGCCTGAGGATCTCGTCGGCAATCGCGACGGTTGCCTGACGACAGCCCCTCTCATGCGGCCACTTGCTGAAACCATTTGCCGCCACAGCGAGGTCTTGTGCAGGATAGTCAGAAAGACCGTCGGTTCGGCGGGCGAGCTCAAGAACCTCAGAGGCTATGACCACGGTGCCCGCACGACAGGTCGGATCTTCCGGCCATTTGCTGAAGCCGTTTACCAGGACGGTCTGGCCCTGCGGAGTAAGACCACGCAGTCGCCCGCCCAGGACCGCACCGGCGATTGCCGCTGTGGCTGCGCGACAGTCCGCTTCCTCGGGCCGCTTGCTGAAACCGCTCACGAGGTTCACCAATGCCTGTGGCGTGAAATGGCCGAGCCCGCGGCGGAGGACCTCCCCGGCAATTGCCACTATGGCCGCGCGACAGTTCTCCTCGTCCGGCCATTTGCTGAAGCCGTTTGCAAGGAGGGACAGGTTCTGATGCGTAAACGCAGAGATGTCCCGGCGGCAGATCTCACCGGCAATTGCGACGGCCGCTCGCCGGGTAGGCCGCTCGTCCGGCCACTTGTCAAAGCCGTTCACCAGGTTCGCCAGGCCCTGCGGCTCAAAATTACCCAGCCGGCGCCCGGCAACCTCCCTGGCGATGGCGATCGTCGCGCGCTTGCAGCTCGTTCGGTCCGGCCACTTGCAGAACGCATTCGCCAGGTTCGTAAGTGCCTGCGGATTGAAATCGGAAAGTTGTGCGCGACCAGACACCTCATCGGCAATCACGACGCTCGCCCGGCAGCACTTCGCCTCGTCGGGCCACTTGCAGAAGGCGTTTGCCAGGTTGGACAGTTGCTGCTGAGTGGCATGGGAGAACCCCGCACCGCGGGCGCGGCGAGAGACTTCGCTCGCAATCGCGACCGTGGCTTGCCGACACTCCGCCCGTTCCGGCCATTTGCTAAATCCGTTCGCGAGCAACGAGAGACTCTGTTCGTTCAGCTCCTGAAGCGCTTCATGATCATCGCGAAAGAACTCGGCGATCCTGATTGTTCCATTGCGGCACCTACTCGATTGTGTGTGCCGCCCGAATGAAGTCGCAAAAAGGGAAAAAGCCTTGAGGTCGACTTTCCTCATGAGGGTGTCATCAAGTCGTGACAGGCAAGCTGCCATGGCCTTGCAAGCGTCTATACCCGCTTGACCTCCGGCCTCCCGGCTCACTGCATTGCAGGTCGTAGCGTAGCCCCACGATTGCTGGTAGCGGAGGTTGTCTTCCCATAGCGGGACGAATTCAGTCTTGAAAAGAGCCGCGGCCGTTTGCAGAAAAGCTGCTAGCCCAGGCATCTTCAACTGCTTGGAATTATTCTGTTGTGTATGGTCGACCACGGTTCGAGAGAATTGATTGAAGTCATGCGCGCGACAGGCCCGATCAATGGTCTCGATCGCTGCGCGAACTTTTCCACTCTCGAGCTCTGCACGTCCATACCGTTCTGATGTCGCGGCATGCGGGCGGTGCCCAGCCAGCTCGTCGAAGCGGCGCTTACCTGCCCTGGAGGGAAGCAGCGAGGCCGATTGCGCGTGCGGCGCAAGTGTGCCCGTTCGCGAACTTTCGGTGGCTCGGTTATCTCGCCGATCCGCAAGACGAGAATGGGCTGAGCCGCCTTCGGGATCTTGCGCGTTGCGATAAGTGGTATGACGCCAATCGTGGACGCCATGACCTCCTTCATCGCCGGCACGATACGTTCCCGATTCCGCGTCCAGTCCCGACACGCCTCGGCGCAGTTGCAGCGCACCTGTTTGCGAGCTTTCCGGCCGCAGATCGGCTTCGAAGGGATCGACACCGGAACGGGAGGAGCTTGGCCTGCGAGTTTGGGCGCCACGCTTGTGTCCCGCGGACCGCTCGCGCCCGCCATCGGCTACGTACGGCGCACCCGCTCCGGTTCTATGTGCGTCAAGGCTAGGATCGGCAAGGGTATCGCAACGGTCGTCGCCAGGCTCGGACGGGGTGCGTGTTGAGGGAGCCTCTGCATCCTGAGGCTCAGAGCCCATCCGCGCAAGCACAGCTCCGAACGTTCCGTTAGCTCCATCGCCGCGCCGAGACACGAATTGAGATTCGTCATCCCGAGCAGTGCTACCCGTTTCAAAGTCCGAAATCCGTGCGTTCCTACGCCTGGTGACGTCTCTCATGCCGTGTCTCCCAAGAAGATGTGAATGCGCGAGCGATAATGCTTATCGCCTGAGCTACGTGCTGGACCGATCCATCGTGGCGGCTCCTCCAGGAGGGCAGGGGCGCCAAATGACGCTGCTAAAGCTGCTGCACACACAATGGACGGCTGGATAAGGGCGTTTCGAGCAGCACGAGCGAGCACCGTCGTTCATCGCCAAGGGTGCATCTATCGCAAGGATAGACACACTTGTTGGCGCGCTTCGATGTTCGAGGGCTGGATTCGACGCTCATTGCCGTACGGCAGCGCGACTAACTCTGCCGCGCTTGCAGCACCCAATGAAGTTGATGTTTGGTGTCAGCTGATGAACGTCGAACGACGGATCAGGACTTCTCACTCAATGATCTCGGCTCGAACAATTTCGCGCGAAAGACCCTGCTGAGATTGGAGATGCCCGCCAATACCCTCCGCAACGACGTGTTGGAGCATATCGGTTGGAGGGCCATAGACTGGGGAGTGTTCACTTCAAAATGGATGATCCTAGCTGTACTATCGAAGGCGGCACACACAGCTAAAGGGACGAACTGACGAGAAGCTGACGAATTCGCTGCGGACACTCACGGCTAGCGGCCCAAGCGCTGGCTCCGCGGAGCCATGGCACCAGAACGACCGGTCTGTCGGCAAGACCCAGCCGAAAGCAAGACCAATGCCGAAAGGGAGTCTCAAGCAGTTTATTCCCACTAGCGACGTGTCCAGCCACATCGCCAGCTCTGAAAATCCTCCTTTATGCGATCTAGCGATCGCCCTCCCACATCAATGCGCGGCGCTGGAGGACATGCTTTCGTGACGAAAGCTCATGTGCAAGCCACTCGGCTGAAACATGCCATGTTATTGCAGACGCAAACAAACGACAAAGTCTTTGGCTGTCCTCTCAAACCCGAGCTTGTCAAGAAGACCACTTGGTTGGTCGTCGCAGGTCAAGCGTCCCGTGAACGCGATCACTGATTGCGCAGCCGCGGACCGACGACGGCCAAAAGATTCACCGCTGCAAGACGCATCGGACGAGGAGGCGAACTCTACGTCTTCAGGTAAGCTTGCCGCCCCGGGCAGAAGACGTTGCGTGCTTAACGAGCACCCTCTTCCCATCGAGAGGCGATGGAACCACGATGCTCATAGCCAGGAAAATTGCTCGGTTCGGACAAGACGCCTTTCGGAGCAGCTGCGCTTTCTCAAATTCCAATATCGTCACCCCATCTGGAGGCATGTGCGCTTGATATAGCCAAGCTACGAGCGCTCATAGGGGCTTGAATCGGACGGAGCGTCAGATTGTACGATTCGAAACAGGTACAGGACGTATCACAGCTTAAGTCGCGGCGGTCTCCGGCCCTCGCAACTTCACGACAGATAGAATGTCTCAAATGCTCCAAGCTCGCCTCCCTCTAATCCCTCAAGCTTCTCGGCCACGCCACCCAAGCCTCTGCTGCCGGCACAGCCTATGCGACCTTGACGCCGTATCAGCTCTGCCCCACTTGCAGCTCAAACCGGACGAGCGGTTCGCCGGCGCGCCAACCGGCTTGAAGTTGCGTCTCGAATTGGGAAGGCAGGTCAATCAAAGTCCGATATCTGGCCTTCGTATCCATTGGCCAGAATCAGTGGAACGTAGGCAACTCAACCGCCTAAGTGGCATGCGTCACAACGAAACATACGAAATGCGCTCGCCAATGGTTCGGCGCCCGACGGGTGCATCGCCGCCAGCGTATCGGACGTGACTGAATGTCGAGTGCCCATCGAGGGTCTGTACTTTGCAGCGAGAGAGATTTGCTCGAAGCGATAAAGACCGAGCAAGTTAATGGCCTTGCAAACCCGACGATAGGTCGTCCACGCGGCGATCGAGACTTTGATGTAGCAGGAGCTAACCGCGCACGGGCTCGCGTGGCCGAATGGTTAAGTCCGCGGGTCCCGCACGGAAAGCCTACCGGCGCGGGAGGTTTCGCAAGTTAGGAGCGTAACGATGCAAATCGCCGAAATCACCGCTCATCAAGGCATCGACGCGATGAGGAGATTTAGATCCAGCCTTCGGGAACAACATCACCGATCCGGAATGTGAATGCATTTCATCCAAACAATCGATTTCACCATCACGTGTTCTCGCAATCATATTGCCCCCCTGATGTCGTTGACAACTGCCAAAATTGTCGCGGCGATGAGCGAGGGTTCTACCATCCTATCGATGCGTTTGATTGATTGCGGTCGATGCCTCTGAGGCAAGGCCAGACTGGAGGTCCACCAGGATGCATGCGAGCCAGATGAGGCTGTCGAAAATGCGAGTCGAGCTGACATTGGATCGGATCAAGTGCGCGATTGGTTAGTACCGTTCTTCTTCGTCTATTCCGGCTGCAAACGCTTACACGAAAGCCGGACTGCTCAATTTCGCTCGACGTCATGTTCGAACATGACGTGCTGAGTGTTTTGGCATGACTTGGTAAGAGGTGATGACATGCGAACGCTACTGGTTGATCATGAGACGGCCCCAGCTCGCGTTGTACACGAAGCGCTCTCGGACTGCGGTTTTGCCGTTGACGTAACGTGCACGCTCGATGAGGCCGCCGCCGCCTTTGGTTGTGCCCGCTACGACATCCTTCTACTGGAGTTGCTTCTACCGGATGGAGACGGCTTGGAGTGGCTGAAGCAGTTGAGGCGCGACGGGTATTCGATGCCTGCCGTGATGATGAGCAGCCTTAACGAGCTCGGTAGGCGGATCGCGATTTTCAATGGCGGTGCGGACGACTTCCTGCCCAAGCCCGTGTCTACTGATGAACTCATCGCACGGATGCGCGCCACTCTGCGCCGATCAACGCAAATGACGGCCCCCGTCGTTACTTTTGGCAATCTAAGATTCGATCCGATCGGTCGGCAGGCCTCCGTTAATGGGCGGCCGCTGAAGATTGCGCGCCGCGAAGTGTGCATTCTTGAGCATCTGCTCAGCCGCGCAGGCCGCACCGTCGTGCGCGCGTCATTGGAGGATGGCCTCTATGCGTTTGACAACGAGGTTTCGACCAATGCGCTTGAGGTCGGAATCTATCGTTTACGCGGTCATTTGAGTCAGTCCGGCGCAACGCTACGGATCAAAACCGCGCGCGGGATCGGCTACGTCCTTGAATTAAAAGGCGCGGCGTCGGCCGCGTAGTCAATCGAACTTGAAAGAAAAGACTGTCTTGAACATCGTTTTTGATAAGCATGCGGGCGTCCGTCGCGTATCGATCGCTGTGAGCGCCCTTTTATCCGCCTCTCTTCCTTGTCTTTCGCATCTTTTATGCGTGGTCGTTCTGCTATCCCCGCTCGCTGCCGCAGCTCAGATCAAGCGGAATGATGGAGGGGGGCCGCCGCGTACGGCTCCTGACGGCATTAGCGGGACACTGACCCTTTCCTCTTCGCTCGGCAAGACCATTCATCTGCCCGCGCCAGCTGCGAGCATCTTTGTCGCCGATCCTACGATCGCGGACTATCAGGCACCGTCGAACAATACCATCTTCGTTTTTGGCAAAAAATCGGGACGAACCAGCTTGTTCGCATTGAACGAGAACGGGGAGGCTCTCGCTGAACTGCGTGTTGTCGTCACGCAGCCGATCGAGGATCTGCGTGCCACGCTGAAAGCACAGGTCGGCGACTACCCGATCCAGGTCAATTATACCCCGCGCGGCGCCATCCTTAGCGGTACGGCGCCCAATGCGGAGATCGTCGATAGCGCAGTGAAAGTGACCGAGCAGTTTCTCGGCGCCGGCGCGCTCGTCGTCAACAAGATCCAGGTGGCTGGGTCATTGCAGGTCAATCTGAGCGTGCGCGTGGCGGAGGTCTCCCGGAGCGCCATGAAGGAGCTCGGCGTCAACCTCTCCGCTTCCGGTCAAGCCGGCCCTTTCACTGTCGGCTTGGTCAGTGGCAGTGGCGGCGGTAACGGCGCGGCGCAGGGCGGCGGTACGGCAAGGATCGGAGTCAACACTGGCAATGTCAACGTCAGCGCTGTCCTCGATGCAATGGCCCACGAGCACCTCGCTTCCGTACTTGCTGAACCGAACCTCACCGCAATGTCCGGCGAATCCGCGAGCTTCCTGGCCGGCGGCGAATTTCCCATTCCGGTCCTGCAGGACAATCGCCAGGTCTCCGTCGAGTTTCGTCACTTCGGCGTCAGCCTGGAGTTCGTGCCGACCGTTCTCAGTAACAATCAGATCAACATCCGCGTGAAGCCAGAAGTCAGCGAACTATCGACACAAGGCGCTGTCTCCATTAACGGCATCTCCGTTCCGGCTCTCTCCACCCGGCGTGCCAACACGGTCGTCGAACTCGCCAGCGGCCAAAGCTTTGCAATCGGCGGGCTCATTCGGCGCAACTTCAGCACTGATATCACGACTTTTCCTTGGCTCGGCGACGTGCCGATTCTTGGTGCGCTGTTTCGCTCATCCTCATTTCAACAGGAGGAGACGGAACTCGTGATTATCGTCACGCCCTACGTCGTGCGGCCACGATCGAACACGAGGCCGATGAGTGCCCCCACCGACCGCATCGCACCGCCCTCAGACCTCGCGCGCAGTCTGACGAACACGATGGCAACTCGCCCGCCTGGTCGCGGTGCTCCCCCGACCAGCGTACCAAGCACGACACGGGGTGGCGGCCATATCATCGAATGAGGATCGACCAATGACATTTCGAATCGCGCGCCCCCTGATCGCTCTGACGGTAAGTCTAGGTGGCTGCACAAGCAGCGCGCCGATCTACCCCGAGCGGACTTCGCAAGCGATCATGGTTCAACAGGAGAAGAACGTCTTACTGTTACAGAGCCTTCGAGGGACTGAGCGACAGCGCCTACGGTATTTCATAGCCAGTACCAGTCGCGGTCGGCGTGACGCGCTCCATCTCGATATCACCGGCTCACCTCGGCTCGGAGCGCAGATAGCCAGTGAGGCCCGCGCAATGGGCGTCGACCCCTACAATATCCGCTTCTACGGCTCATCCATCGACCGGCGCGATGGCTCTGCCGCGCGAATCGAAGCGATTACGTATGAGGCACACCCTCCGGTCTGTCCGTCGATGTCGATCGTCGGCCCTTCAGTGAACGACAACTCCTTCGACCCGACGCTTGGCTGTTCGATCCGCAAGAATCTGGCCGGGATGGTCAACGATCCGCACGACTTGCTCGACAATCAGGCCGTTATGCCGAGTGATGGCAATCGTGCGGCCATTCCCGTTGCCACGTACAAAAACTTCGCGACAGGCAATAGCAGCAACTTGGGCACAGCTAATAGCAAGGTGTCATCAGATCCCACCTCAAGCGGAACCCAGGCCGCACAGCCGTCTCGGTAGTGATCAACGTCCCCACCCGTCATGCGGCGTCTTTCGTAACACGAACTAGACTTGGCCGGCGGCAAGGAGTGCTCTTGCGACAGATTCGAAATACTGCATAGGAATGGGGCTACCAAGCTTGGTCTTGTGGATAAGCTCGCGGACCAGGCCGTGGTCATCGACAATACTGAGACGAAGGGCTCGCGCCTCATCCGCGAGCCGTGAAGCCGCTTCGCCCTCACCGCGGCAAACCAGGACCGGCACGCCGGTTTCGCCACGGACGTAGCGCAGCCCGACCAGCATCTTTTGCCCAGTCAAGATCAATGTTGCGCGATGCAAGCCGAGCGGGGGCTCATTCGCCTGCTCCCGCCGGAGACGACGGTGTTCCCGTTTCAGCTCCGGATTACCTTGCTGCTCCTTGTGCTCGCGCTTCATCTCGCTCTCAGTCATGCGCATGTTGCGCAAAAACAACCAGCGCTGGAGGAGGAGATCGATCAATCCGACGATCAGAAACGCGCCGCAGGCAATTCCGATCAACAGTTTCACTTCTATGAAGAGGAAGTCGAAGCAGCCCATGCCACAAACCGGCAGATAGACCAGTGTCTTCCACGCGCCGACAACGACGAGGAAAAAGATCGCGCCGAGGCAGACGAGCTTGAACAAGCTCTTGCCAAGCTCGACGAGGGAACGCAAAGAAGCGATGCGCTTCAACCCTTTGATGGGATCAATGTTCTCGAACTTCGGCGTCATCGGCTCCGTGGAGAACACTGGTCCACCAGTGGCCAGGACTGCCGTCAGAATTGCGCAGATGACAACACTCCCAAGGAGCGGGCCAACAATTCGCAAGGCAAGTTCGGGCAAGACGCCGAGCGCCAGATCGACCGCAATATTGAACGGCTCATTCAGCAGCTTGTCTGTCAGCATGAGCGCTTCACGACACTTGCCCTGGATGGAACTCGCTTCCACCCAGAGATAGCCGAGACCGGCGCAAGCGCTGACCGCTTTGACGAGATCGGTACTGTGCGGAACCGTTCCTTTCTTGCGCGCATCTTTTAGCTTCTTGTCGCTGGCGGCGTGCGTTTTCTCTTCGCTCGTGTCGCTCATTTCAGTTGCCTTTCAAGCCTCTCCAGCTCGCGGCCCGACTGCGTGATTTCCGATTGCATGTATTCGATGAGATATACCGCGTAAGTAACCATAATGATCGCAAAGCCGATATTCTTGATCGTCAAAGTCAGATCCTTCGGGTTCAATTGCGGCGCAAAGCGCTCGAGCAATAGCGCTGATATGTCGACCAGCAACAGGAAAGCCACCACAGGCCCGGAGACCAGGAGGGTGGTACGTATGATGCTGTCGATCACGCCCCACAACTCCATTGTCCTCTGCGCGCTCAGCGTGGGTCCAAACTGATAAACCGGCCAGATCAGATAGCTGCCGTAAAGCCCGCTGATCATGGTTTGCAGCCCCCCTGATACGACGAAGATCGTGATCGCGGTGATACCGATAAACAGTCCCGTCGCCGAAGCCTGACTGCGCGTCGCGGGATCGGCGGGCGTGACCACGCTGCTGATGCCTCGTTGCGTGTCGATAATCTCGCCGACGGCCTGAAGGCTCCAGAGTGGAATGCTGAGCAGGGCCCCGATCATCAGTCCGACACACGCCTCCTTAAAACCGAGGAGTGTGATGTTGAGCAGACGTGTGTCCGGATCTAGCGCCTTCAGGCCATCGGCGACTTGCGCCAAGTATGGGAGTTCGATCGCAACCGCCAGGCAGCCGCGAATCAGCCGGCCGATCTGCGGACGCGTAAATACGGGAAGCACCAACATAATGCCCGCGGGGCGGGCCGCACCAAGGCCGGCAGCAACGACGAGTTCAATGGCCGCCTGGATCAGACTTTGAGTCTCGGCGGTTGACAAATCATACATGGCGACGGCTTCTGGTGGCTCTGCACAGTGATTTTGACGGGTTGCGTCCAGGGCAGTCAGATTGGCTCCAGGAGGATTTTGGGATCCATGAGGGCCTCGATGCTGCGAGCTGTCCTCGGCTGCCTTCTGATGACGCCAGCTCGTTCCAGCATCCTCCATTTGGTGAACCAAGGGGGCTGACGCAAAAATTGTATAGTCCTGCATCTCGCTTTCGGCCCGGGGGTCCCACGGGCAAGGAAGAAGCGCTGCTGGTGACAAACGCCTGCTCGAATCCTCCAAGCCGGCCGCTCCCGTTGGAACTGCTGGCAGGCAAGTAGTCAAACTGACCGCGCATGAGAGCCTGTCGTGCGAGACGGTGAGCCTCTGCCCAGTCGAGAACGAGTTCTCCAGCGCCGACCTATCGAGAGTAATTCCCCGCGGCCTATGTTGGGCTATCGGGTAGCATCCCGTCCAGCGCGGTGCGGATTTTTGTTGCTCTCGACGTCTCTATAGAAGCGCTATACTGGCGGGAGTCCCGTCTAACGGCAAAGGCTTCGAGGCGTTCGCTCAATGGCTCCGTTTTTGGGGCTCGCCTGCTAGTGCTCAAGTCTATTTCTTTAATGCGGGGTTGATGAGCTGCGACGTCTTCAATTGCTCCGCTGGAGTGCGAGTGCTTGTAAAACAATGCCGGAAGAAACCT
This sequence comes from Bradyrhizobium ingae, assembly GCF_055791185.1. Lineage (NCBI taxonomy): Bacteria > Pseudomonadati > Pseudomonadota > Alphaproteobacteria > Hyphomicrobiales > Nitrobacteraceae > Bradyrhizobium > Bradyrhizobium ingae. The sequence goes on along the minus strand of NZ_JBVUBB010000014.1, from coordinate 158,631 downwards.
CTCCCCGTGGAACAGGTTGATTTGGGCATACTCCAGCATGGCGTCGGGCGAAGGCATGTAGGCGCTGCGATCGCCACTATTGTCCGCTATCGTTCCATGCCGATAAAGGTTGTCATGCCACTGGTCGAAGGTTTGCGCATGCCTGTATGCGGCTAGCGCAAACTGCATACTAAACATTACGCAGTCTGCAGCAGACTTCTGGGCACCGACATCGATAAAGGCCCACTTCGGCTCCGTTCCAAGCCGTTGTATCGATTGCTGCCGCAGTCCAAGATAAAAAGTTATGAACGTATAAAGGTTGGCAGGCTCCATCACGATGATGGTCGGAGCTGCACCCGCGCGCATCCGAACATCGGCGGAAACGTGGTGCATTTCACCGTCCTTCAGTCGCACGACAGCGCGCCAGGCGCAATCTGAGGACCGGTGGACCAGCGCAGCGAGAAACTGGGCGGGCGAATCTATGTGCCTAAGGTTAAGGTCCGAGGAGCGCTGGTTATAGCTGGCCGCCAATTGATGAAAATTGTCAATGTCCAACGACAGGAGTTGGTCGTCAGGCTGTTTGTTGGTAGACAAATAGGAAGCGACCTGCTGACCGTATTCCATCAGGCCAGATGAAAGTTGCGCTTGCCTCGCACGCTGCAGCGTTTGGGAGAGCAATTGGAGCTTCTCGCCAATGCGTGGGGCCTCGTCAGCGCTCGATGTAGTCCCATCGTCGGTGGGACGAGATGACTCTGGCGACTGGCGTTGAATGGATCGAGACTGGCTTGGCCGTAAGGACCGGACGTGAGCGGCAAATTCGGTCTCCTGAACGTATTGATCGTGCTGAGAGGTGTCATGACTTCCGCTCAGCCGAGAGATGCAGCCGCCCATTTCTATCCTCATCTAACCTGCGAGAAACAAACTATTCCGAGCTGTTTGACGTAGCTCGGATGAATATCCGTTCGAGCTGTTGCATGATGCTCAAGGCAGTATCGCCACCGAGAGATCCAACATTGTCAAACTACGATGGTTAGCTTTCGAGAAGCTGACGGGGGCAGAAAGTAGCGGTTATTGCAGAAGTGACGCTCCCCTCGATTGGAGTTCATGCTTACTGATCGGCGAAGTGCGCCCGCCGATCAGACCCAAATCGGGGCAGATCGAGCACTACGACTGTGAGTACCGGCACAGGGCACCGCGAGCGTGTTCGTGATCTTGGACGTGAACAGCCTTTGGCACAGGGTGAAGGTCTCGTTCCACTACAGCCCCAAGCGCGCCAGCTGGATCTCATCGCTGAGAATGAGATCAGCGCTTCTGGTCCACAAATACCCTCGATCAACGCGTTGTGGGCGGCGACGACCAAGGTGACACGCTCTCATCCTGAGAGTTGCGCAATAGCGGAACGCGCCCCGGACAAAATAGATGTTCACAACCGAGAACGCCCGCGCCCAAAATGGCGCCGTATCTACCCAAAACCTACCGCCAAATCAGGCCGAGCTCAAAGTGTCAAAACCGCTGTGACGAGGTACTAGCTAGTAGCCGGTCGTGAGCGCGGGAAAGTCAGTGAAGATCTGCTTGGCTTGCTCGATAAGCGGGGCGCTCAGGACCGGAGAAAACAGACCGATAATCCCAACAATGACCAGAAGCTTCACGGTGAGTGGCAATGTCTGGTCCTGGATCTGCGTTGCCGCCTGGATGATGCCGATGACGGTTTCGGCGACCGCCGCTGCAATGAGTGGAGGCAGAACCCAGATCATGAAAAGCACCAGCGATCGGCTCATATGAGTGAGAATAGTGGTCTCATCCATGCTCAACCTCCAGGCGTTGTATAGCTCAGCACGAGCCCGTGCATGAGACGCGACCAGCCATCAATGGCCACGAATAGAAAGAGCTTGAAAGGAACAGATATCACTGTCGGAGACACCATTGACATGCCCAGGGCCATCAGAATGGTCGTTACGATCAGATCGATCGTGATAAAGGGAAGATAGAGTAGAAATCCGATTTCGAAGGCACGCTTGAGTTCTGAGATTAGAAAAGATGGGACAAGAATAGCAAAATCATCGGCTGTGGCTCTGCCGCGCATCTCCTCTGGCCAGACACGTTCGGTCGAGGACAGGAAAAAGTCTCGCTGTTCTTCATTGGTGAACTTCTTGAGATAGCCTCGCAGCGGCTCCTGCCCCTCCTTCGCAGCGGTTACAAAATCCTCAAGCGTCTGATAGCGCAGCTGCAGATCGGCGATTTTATTGTAGCTCTGCTCGAAGATGGGGGCGCTCGTGAAGGCGGTGAGGATCAATGCGGCGCCGTATAGAACGATGTTCGGAGGTATTGATTGGGTACCAAGTGCATTGCGAACGAGGAAGAGAACGACAGATACCTTTATGAACGCTGTGGTGGTGACCACCGCGAAGACCAGGAGGCCGAGCCCGGCCGTGATGACAAGAAGCGCCAGGATTGCTGGTTGAATGTCAGTCATTGCCCGCCAACCCGCCACGCAGTCTGATGCCGAGCTCGTCCCCAATACGGACGATGTCGCCACGTCCGATGCGCACCCCGTTTGCAAAGATATCGACCGGGCCGTCGACCGGCCGGCCAAGTTCGAACACATGTCCGTCGCCGATGCTTCTCAGTGCTCCCAGCGTGATCGGCCAGCGGCCGCATTCGAAGACAAGCGAGATCTCGATATCATCGAGATCGGCTTCCGAGGGCGGCTGCTCTGAACCGGGTTGTGTCGTCATATGCGCATACTCCAGAGGACGCGGTCGCGAATGAAATGGTCCGCACAGGATCAGGCGGTTGTCGGCGACATCTGCCGTGGTCCATAACCGGCCCGCAGTGAGGATGATCTGGCCACGAGCGACTGGCATGACCTCTGGCAACAAAGCATCGCCTGCTCTTGTCTTGCGAAGAAGTGAGGCTGAAGCGCGGAGCGCGCCGATCTCGCCTGCAACTATGATGGGTAGCTCTGTGGAAAGCTTGCGCATCTCTTGCGGCAACTTGGCGAGCAGCTCGCCTAAGGCGCGGAACGCCGGCGGCATCGGTCCGTCAAGAGGCGAGAAGAGAAACAGGCGACCTTTGCTCTTGACCGGGCCGTAGACGATGTCGAATTCGATATACGGCCCTTTCGTCTCGGCCTTTCCGACATGGAGAAGTCGCAGTTTCTGCTGTGTCTCAGTCTCCAGACCAGCGAGTAAAGGTTCGAGTGCAAGTTCGAGAACGAGCGAACGACTTGGCTCGGAAAATTGAGCTAGGCTACTGCCACTCTGTACTGTCGAGATCAACGCCTCGGCAAGCGCATATGGTATCGACAAGACGATCGCATCATCTCCGACGCCCCAAACGCAGTCGAGCATCGAGGTCGCCGAAGGCTCCTGGTGCCACACAAGTCGCCCCACGCGCACCGATAGCGGCTTATCGCCAAGGTTACTCCGCAACGACGTGCGGAGCCCCGCGATTGCATTGAGCCACGAGACGAGAGTATGGGTCAGAATCTGGGACGGCTTGTACTTGGCGTACTCGTCCGCACGACTTGCAGGAGCTGGGTCTACAGGACAGCACCTTTGCAGCCCGACAGGACTAGCTGTTGTCATCAAATTGCACTTTCCGCCGCCGCCCTGAGCAAGCCGCTCCCATAGCGAAGCAAGACTTCGTCATCGGCCTCCAGCTCAGCTGTTGCTTCCGAATGGGTATCGGCCGCACGCCGGACGTCGGTCTCGATTTGTCGCCATTTATGAGTCGCGGCGGAACGTTTGGCCCAGTGCGCCCGCTTCTCCGATGCCGCTGTCTCGGCCTGCTCTTGAGCGATACGCGCCTCTTCAAGCGCCTGGCGTTTCGACGTGATCTCGATTGCGAGCCTCTCAAAGGTGAGCTGGCAACGATCCAGTTCAACGACGGACAAGGTACCGAGCGATGTCAACTGCTGGTAAACCTCGGCCTCCGCCTGTGTGTGGTGCTGTTCGGCAATTGCAAGGTCCTGCCATGCGTGCTCCGCGGCCAAGGTCGCGATATGACGTTTTTCTTCCATATTGGACAACTCACTGCGAGCACTACGCTCACGCATATCCTTCACGCGCCGCAATCTCGAAGCGTGAATGCAACTCATTCGGTCAGACGGCACATCCATGTAACGGTTTCCTCAAAAGTGGACGCATCGTTTTCACCCTGGCGCAAAAACTCACGCAGATCATCGATCGAGGCGATAGCTCGGTCCGTGAGCAAATCGCTGCCTTGCTTGTATTCGCCGACCTTGATCAAGAATTCCGCCTCTGCATGGCGGGAGAGCAGATCGCGGAACAAGGATGCTGCCTGGCGATGCGGCGCAGATACGACGGCATCCATGATGCGGCTGCGGCTCGACAGCACATCGATGGCGGGGAAATGCCCCCGTGCCGCGAGAGATCGCGAGAGAACGATATGACCATCGAGAATGCCGCGCGTTTCCTCCGCGATTGGATCGCCCGCGCCGTCACCTTCTACAAGCACGGTATAGAAGGCGGTAATTGAGCCGTGCTCCCCCATGCCAGCGCGTTCCAGCAAACCTGGCAGCATGGCAAAGACGGAAGGAGGAAAGCCCCGGCGGGTCGGTGGCTCACCGGCAGCCAGACCGATTTCGCGCATGGCGCGGCTAAATCGCGTCAATGAATCCATCATCAGAACGACGCGCAGGCCTTGTTCGCGAAAATATTCGGCGAGCGCGGTTGCCGTATAAGCACATTGCGCCCGCTCCATCGCCGAGCGATCGGAGGTCTCAACGACGACGATTGAGCGGCGAAGCGCCGCCTCCCCAAGATGCCGCTCGATGAATTCACGCACTTCGCGTCCACGCTCGCCTATCAGCGCAACCACGGTGGCGTCAGCGGCCGCGCCTTTTACGATCTGCGACAATAACGTCGACTTGCCGCCTCCAGGCTCTCCATAAATGCCGATCCGCTGGCCCTCGCCGCATGTCAGAAGACCATCCATGGCGCGAACGCCGAGTGGCATTGGGCGCTCGATGATACGTCTCGTCATCGGGTTTGGCGCTTTGCCGCGCAGGGGGCGAGTTTCCGTGGCTTTGACTGCGCCCTTGCCATCGAGCGGACGGCCGAAGCTGTCGATCACCCGGCCAAGCAAATCGGGGCCGACAGGCACTTCGTGCATCCGTCCGGTGGCAACGACTTCTGCGCGGCTGGACATGCCTTGCAGGTCACCAATGGGCGTCAGCAACACGCCATCGTGCAACAGGCCGATCACCTCGGCCTCAAGCGAGGATCCGGTGCGCGGATCCTTAAGGACACAAAGCTCTCCAATACGAGCATCCGGCAGGACCGCATGGATGAGCGTGCCGATCGCCCGCGTGATCCGCCCGCGTACGGCACGGGTGTCCACATGCCCTGCTGTAGATCGCAGACGCGCCAGCGCCGCGTGCAGAGTCCCCTCTCCACCAGGGCCGGCATGGTTTGGTCCCGGCGCCGTCACTGTTCGCCTGCCTCATGATCTAACCCAAAGCCCGAGCGCAGAGCGCGGAGCTGCGCGTCAAGTCCGAGATTGATATTGCCAAACTCGCTCCACAGCACGCATTCGTGCGGAAGCAGCGCCGGATCCGGAACAATTCGGACCGCCGGCCGGCCTTCCCGACCGTCGCACGCAGCAAATTCGCGTGTAAGCGCATCTGCATCCGCGGGGGCTACATGAAGAGAAAGTTCCGCCCCTCCATATTTTTGCAAGATCGCGTGACGAACCGTCCTCACCAGCATCTCGCCGGGGTCGAACGCGCCCAATAGGTCGGTTACGATGTCCATCACGAGCGCCGATAATTCCTCCTCCAGAACGGCCTTTCGTCGTGCCAATTCCGAGGCAGCCTGAGCGATCAGTTGTGCCATTTCCTCGGTGCCGGCCTTCACCCCCTCGGCATGACCGCGCGCTCGCTCCTTCTGATAAGCTCTGCGCGCCCAGGTGCGAACCCGCGCTAGATGCCGCTCTGCTGCGGCACACGCCTCGACGGCGTTCTGCCAGATCTTAAGATCGCTTGCCGCTACCAGTGGCCCAAGCGGGCGGATGTGCGGCGTGTTGGGCGGCGCGGAGTCGTCGGCCGTCATCCTGCTGGGGCCTCCGTCGCCAATTGGGCCAATACCAGGGAAAACAATCGGCCTGCGGCATCGCGGTGTTCAGTGGCAGGATTGTCCGCAGCCGTTCCGACAGCCAGGCGTAGAAGCACGCGGCGGCGATCAAGCGCTGAAACTTCATCGAGCCAAGCGCCGAGACAGGCATGTCCATCGTCCTCAATCTCTTGCGCAAGTTGTTGTGGATCGGCAACAACTCTGGTCGAAACCGCATGCGCTGCATGTCGGATTCCGAAAGCCTGCACCTCGGTGCCGATGCACCCGATCAGAATACTGACATCGTGCTTTGAAATCAGCCTTGTCAGCGAACCGGCATGCCAGATACCGCCAGCGAGCCGAGCAGCCCTGCTCGGATCACGTCCGGAGAGAAGGTCTGGCCCGAAGTCACTTCCGTTCAAGTCGATTTCATTGTCGAGCAGCAACCCTGACAATCTTATTTGCAGCCTGGGACTCTTCTGCAGCCGTTGCAACGTCGCAGCCGAGAGGTTCGCGTCAAGACGCGCGGCAAGGCGGGTCGGATGAATCGAGGCGGCAAGCTCGCGAACACCGACAGAGGGCAATTTGAGCGGACGATGCCGCTCGGCGGATGGCTTTTGTCTCGCCATATCGGAAACCACACTACGCCGCATTAGGGTTGATCGCTTTGCGCACGGCCTCGATGGCGGACATACCCGAACGCCCGCCACCCGTGCCCACCTTGTGGGCTGATTGCCTGCGCTGCCGCATACGAGCGCTCAGCAAGACGTAGGATAGGACGCCGAATACAGAGCCGCCGAGACCCATGCCGACCGCAAGCAATGGCGTTGAAATCAATCCTGATGCTTGAGCGAAACCGGCTGCAGGCGCCGGCCGCGGTTCCAGTGTAGGCCGTTCGACCGACACGAAAACCACAGCCACCTTGTCATAGGATAAGCCCTCGATGCTGTTGGCGACGAGCATCTTGATCTGCGGCAGCAGAATTGAGAGATTTGCCCTCGAGTCATGCCGGATGAAAACCGACGCCGAAGATGGCGTGGTGTCACGTCGTAACAGCTCATTCTTCGGCAGAACAACATGGACGCGTGCTGAGAGGACACCATCGATGTCGCTGATCGTGCGCGACAATTCTTCGCTCAGCGCATAGACGTAACGGGCGCGTTCCTCGGTCGGCGAAGCAATCAGCCCCCCCGCGTTGAACACTTCGCCGAGACTCTTGAAAGCATGGTGCGGCAACCCTTCTGCATTCAGCAGGTCGATTGAGGAGGCAATCTGATTCTGCTCGACCTGGATCGTGCTGGTCCCGTCCTTAGCAGCAACGCGGACCGCATCGACCCCGTTCTTGAGGAGGACCGCAAGCATCTCGTTCGCCTCACGCTCTTGCACTTTGGTGTAGAGATCGGCTTTGCAACCGACAAGGAGAAGCAGGAGCGGCAGCAGGGCCACAACGTGAAATCGCTTGTTGGATGGACGAGCCTGGCCGCTTTGGCGACAACAGATTGAACCAATCATTCGCCCCACTCAGCCAGCCGACATCAGCTTGTTCAGAGATGAACCGAGGCTGCCGATACCATTTGAAATGAGCGTCACCTGAATGACGCCGTCAGAAACATCCTTCAGATTCGCCATCATCGCTTCGAAATCACCTGGGCCATGGGCGGCGACCGGCTCGCGTGTTTCCGCAGCGCCCGGTTTCAGCAAAAGGGGCTCCGACGTCGGCCCAGGCTCCGCACCCTTTGGAACTGCGTTGACCCGATACATCGACGAAAGATTTTGGAGGATGCGATCGCCGAGCGGGCTCGCCTGCGTTGTTGTACGTGATACCTCGGATGTCGGCGGAACGGGCGCCACTTCTGTCACTGGAGGCCCTGCCACTGACGGCGCAGTGTCCTGAACTGAAGCCGCCTGCAAAAGACTCTGTTGAAACTGGGCCTGCTGGTCGACCGCTGTTGCCGAACAGGTCTTGGACAAGCCTTCTGTTAGAGTGTGAGACATCGGCGCAGCGCCTAACATCATCATGGAAAGACCTCGCTTTCTTCGACCTCGCTCTCTTCGAGATGTGATACGACCAGCCGCTCAAGCCCATTAACGGTTCAACGTTCTAGAGAGGCCAGCTGACGAAAAGCTGACGAGTTCGCCCGTTCATGGTCATCTAAAGATCACGTTTCGCGTTCACCTTTACGCAACGTTACTCCTGTTGGTTTAGGTCAAAGAGAACCGTGAATGCTCATTCGATTCATTATCCGTTACGTTTTGAACGGAGTCCTCTGTTTCGGCGTTTTCGTTTCCACCGGAGTACAGATGGCGCTCGGCGCTTCCCTGTCGCTACCCTCGACCCCTTATCGCTATACGGTTCTGGATCAGGAGCTTTCTGCGGCGCTGCAGGAATTCGGCAACAACCTCAATATCAGAGTCACCGTCAGCGCCGAGGTGAAGGGACGAATTCGCGGGCACATGCCGGATCTGCCACCGCGCGAATTCCTCGATCATCTGACGCAGCTCTACAATCTTCAATGGTATTACGATGGGCTCATGCTCTACGTGTCTACCGCAAAGGAAGCGCAAACTCGTCTGCTTCTTCTAACTTCAATCAGCTTCGACGCGCTCAAGGCGACCCTGGATACGCTCAACATTTCTGACGAGCGCTACATCTTGAGACCGGCACCGGGAAATGGCCTCGTCCTTGTCTCCGGTCCGCCACGCTTCATCGCACTCGTGGAACAGACGCTCAATGGTCTTGTGGCGGAGGCGCAGGCGCGACCACCCTCCGCCCAGATGCCGTCGCGGGACTCTGTGCTGATGCTATATCGCGGGTCCTCAGCGACAGTTGTTCGAGATGGGCGAACTGAAAGCCCCTCTTCTTCAGATACCCCACGCCAGGACGGCGCCTTGCCCGCGCACACGGCGGGTCAAAGATGATATTGAGGCGCGCTTGTTGCCGAAATCCTGTCAGCTGCCCCCTCAATGAGTCCGCTACGCTGAGTTGTGCAGGGAGCAAGGACCGATCGTCCCGGTCAGACACCGTACAAGGATGGCAAGGCGTTGCGTCTCGTAAACCGGCTCTAGACCGGCGAATTGCCGCTGCGCCACCTTGTCTTCCAGTATCGGGATGGCCGGTCGCCGTTCGGTAACCATCCGCCGAGGCTGAAGTGCCGTTGCACCCGCGGCGCGATGCTCCAGCGGGATCTGGTCCAAGCCACGAGATTAATCAGGATCAGCCTTGCAAGTTCGCCGGGACGTTCGTCGCCTCATGCCGTCGGCGCCGGCCGACCCCTTGCGCCCTTTGGATGACAGGCCTTGCTGCAACCACTCACAATCCATGAGGTGATGCAGTGAGATTGGCACCTTAAGAATTTTCTCATCGCCAAATCAGTTATTTTCGATGAGGATCGTCATACGTCACCGGAACAGCGGGCTCGACCAATATCTCCCCTCGGCCGACCGCACTCAAGCCTCCAAAGTCGCGTGAGACAAGCAGAAGCGGAATTTCGCGGGATCCTAGAGGACGAGAACCGAACGAAAGGCATCCTATTGCCGCATGACCGACAGACACCACGCGAAACGGGCCAATGATGTGACCTGCGCGAACACGTAAGGTAAGGATGATCGCGCAGGCGCCGGTTTGGCTAGCGACGCCTGCACGTTCTGCTCAAGCGGAAGAGTTATCTGATCTCTTCTACCGAAAAAAGAGGCCCATGCCCCGCCGCCATGGTGGGTAAAATCGGGCGACGGCAACCGAGCGCCGAATGGTGCCGATACCGTCGAACGACCGCTTAACAAGCCGCCTTCAACGAGCAACCGACAAGTTTGACGGTCCGGTCCTCTCCATCGCGCCTGGTCTACCAGGAATCCTACAGCGATCCCTACATAAAGTCATACTCATCCTCGGACTGGACGCGCGGTGTTTCACTCTGGCTATCACTGTCCTCAGCTTTGGATAAGTATAGACCCGGTTTGTCCGCCCGCTGCCATTCACCGTCCCGATTTTTGGTCCACTTTTCGGGGTACTGGGTGGGATCAAGCACCATGTTATCGTCATCCACATCCACAAAGCCCAACTGCTGCGAACGCGCTCTCGCTTCTTGATTAGCAGGACGAGAATGGAGCAACGCGTTATCGCCGTCGAGCCGAAGCTGATGTTCCAGCAGGATATCGCCCGCGTTATCGACGAGCGGATGAACAATTTGAAGATCTACGGTGGACGTGACTTCGTGTCGTCCGGGGAACGATTCCCGCCACTGTTCTCCTTCGAACACGTCGCCGCCCATCGCAAATCCACCTTCTGTTCTTAGAAGACCGACACTTTTGTTGCCGAGCTGATAGCTGAAATAGCGCGCATTCGCGGTATCGTATTGCGTGGTTCCGTATTTCTTAGCGAGCTTTTTTGTGCGCTTGGCCTTGTCGGATATGTGAGGCGAGTACTCTTGTGGGTTCGCGGCAATATGCTTGATCTCATCGCCATGGTAAGCCTTTGCCAGTTCAGCAAATGAGCGCTTTGAGAGCTCCACGACAGGGGGGTGGTCGACCAGGGAGTACGCCCGCGACGAAGACGAACCAGCGTGTGAGTTCGATTCCAAGTGCACGTTTTCAAGGGCTTGCGAGAAGCTGTGGCTATCTGCCCAATATCTCGCCTCATCAGCGTGGCTATCGTTGCTGAACTGGCTGGGTGAGCCATGGATTCGGCCATACATGGAATTTGTCTCGTGTGGGTGAAGTTGCGTGGCAGCGCGTTCAGGCTGCTCAGGTGGGGCGGACGTTCATAGTCGCCCCAGCTGACGCCAATCTGACTGTTAGGTGAGAATCTGCATCGGCTTCTACGTGGCGGACATTCGACCACGGCGATGAACGCGGCTCGCGTGTCATGGGTTGCAGGACAGGGTTCGCGGTGCTGGATAATCGAGCTTCCTCGTTATGGAGGAGACGAACTCGGCAAGCCACCGCGCCTGATGCTTATACTCGTATCTAAGCCCTTGGCCCGCTCGCGTGCAGATCGCGGAAAGATCATTGGACGCTTCCGAGGCGCGGCAAGGCTCAATGTGCGGTGTCTTTGGATTTTCCACCTTCAATAAAGATGCGCTTAGGTCATGGCTCTCGCGCGTGGTGAGTCATTGGCCGATTTCCAACAAGATCGCGCCGGATCGGAGAAGCTCGATAGCGAGACCGTGTCGGAGGATATGGGCATGCAGAGGCGGACGTAAGCCTTACGTTCAGTGGACGACGCGGGCAACTCCATTGCGATTTCCCAACATGAACGTTGCCGGCGCGCACAAGCGCTGACGTTCTTGAGAGAGGCTATAGAAGTCGGCTTCTCGAAATGCCGCCACGGTCCGGGAAAGGTATGTCGAGCTGCAGCGCGGGCAGTTAAGCGGTGACGGTCCGGCGGAGACCCCAAAGGACAGTAGCTATCATTCTGATTCCTCGTCAGCTTCTCGAAAGCTAAGCCTCTTAGCGAGAAGGTGTCGATCTGGGTCCCGCGTTAACTGTTCGGATCTGCCAAGGAGAATGGGATGGATCCGCTCAACAATGTCAACCCGTTCGAGGCCCCGGATTTCGCCGGGACGCACCACGACGAGCTGCAACAGTCTCGAGTGGACCAAACGGGGTTTCAGCAGCACCTGAACGAGTTGCACCTGCGCGAGCGCCCGCCCCGCAATCCAAATCGTCGCGGCGAGCATCCTTATGTTGTGTCGAACCGAGATGCGGACTGGCTAGACCACGTCGGGGAAGGCACCTCACGGTTGCCCTCGAATCCGCCCGCCTCCTCTGAACAGGGGGGCAATCAGCATGTGATTTTTGCGGCCGCCCATCGCGGCGGCCAGTTGCCAGCCAGCAGTTTCAGTCTGACGGACGATTGGCACGGCATGGATTCAGCTGTCCACTGGCCGATGCATAGTGTCGATCAGGAGGAGTATTCGTGGGCGGAGGCCGATGATGAGTGGCCAACGACCCCCACAGCTCCTTGGGACCATCATCTCGAGGCACCGAGCCTCGACCGACAGCCTCGGTCGGGCGATGGCAATACTTCAGAAGAAGGACACTGGCTCACCCCGGCAGCGGCGCAGCGGGTCGAAGCCTTGAGCGTCGGGCGGGCTTCTCCCGCCGGCGCAACCGGCGAACCGAAGAACGTTGAAAACCCCATCCTCCGGCAATCGCAACTTGACGATATCCTGAACAGTTGGGCTGGCGAGGAGGGGCAGACAGAAGACGAGGACCGGCAAGAAGCGGTCAGACGAATCCAAGCATGGGGAGAGGCTGGCGACGTCTATGCACGGTTGGAGCTGTCATACCTGCGCCTGACGACCTTGCCCGCCGCCTTCCCTTCCGATCTGCGGATGCTCAACGTCAGCGACAACGAGTTGATGCACCTGCCCGACACCCTTCCGACCGAACTCCGCACGCTCGAGGTCGGCAACAATCGTCTGATCAGTCTGCCTGACATCCTGCCGGCGGCCCTTCAGTCACTCGCCATCGCTGGCAACCAGCTGACCAGTCTGCCCGTAACACTTCCGGAGGGCCTTCAGACACTCGCCGTCGGCAGCAACCACCTGACCAGCCTACCAGAAATCCTGCCGGCGGAGCTCCAGGACCTCGATGTCCGCGGCAATCGGCTGACCAGCCTGCCTGAGACCCTCCCGGCTGGACTTCAGTTACTTGCCGTCGGCGGCAACCGGCTGATGAGCCTGCCTGATACCCTCCCGGTCGAACTTCAAGAGCTCGAAGCCGACGGCAACCGGCTGACCAACCTGCCCGAGAGCCTCCCCTCTGAGCTCCAATTGCTTTTCGTCCGCGACAACCAGCTGACTAGCCTGCCCGAGACCCTCCCGCCTGAGCTCCAGAGGCTTCATGCCAGCGGCAACCGGCTGACCAGTCTGCCCGAGACCCTCCCGGCCGAGCTCCAGGTGCTCGAGGCGCGCGACAACCGGCTGGCCAGCCTGCCGGAGTCCCTGCTAACGCAGCTGGGTTCTGGGTGTATGGCTTATCTGGAGAATAATCCGCTATCCGAGCGGGTGCGGACGAATCTGGCAGCAGCCCTGAATGCGCCAGGTTATGTCGGTCCTCGGGTCTTCTTTTCGATGGACGAGGCAATCGCGGAAACTCAGGCGCGGCCGCTGCCCGAAGTGGTGGCGGACTGGCTCGACGAGGCGCCGGAGTCATTGGCCGCCTGGCAGAACTTCGCCGAGGAGGCGGGTGCTCCCGAATACGCGCGCTTTCTCGACAGGCTGCGGGACACCGTGAATTCTGGCAATCCCCGGTTCCGGCAGGCCGTGATCGAAGATCTGCAGCAGGCGGCGATGAGGCCGCAATTACGCCAGCACTACTTTCAGCTGGCCTTCGGGGCGAGCGAGAGCTGCGAGGATCGCATCACTTTGACCTGGAACGGCATGCAGAGCGCACGTCTGAGCGCTGACGTCGAGGGCGGCGCCTATGACCATCGGCTCGGTGATCTCGTCGAACAAGGCCGCATTCTGTTCCGCCTGGGCGCGCTCGAGGGAATCGCCCGGGAGAAGGTCAACTCGCTCCGCTTTGTCGACGAGATCGAGGTCTATCTCGCCTATCAGGTCAAGCTGCGCGAGAAGCTGGAGCTACAGCACATCGCGCCGGACATGCGCTTCTTCGGCGTCTCATGGGTTACCGACTACGATCTCAGCACGGCCGAGACGCGGGTGCGCGAGGAGGAGGCGACGGGGTTCGCCGACTATCTGGCAACCCGGTGGCAGCCCTGGGAGACGGTGGTGAGCCGGATCGCCCCCGAAGCCCATGCACAGATGCAGGATCGGCTCGTCGAGGCAATGGGCGAGGAGTTCGACAGCCGCCTCCAGCAACGGCTTGCCGATCATGACCTGATCGGCAACAGAGATGCCGAGCGGCAGTTCGGAGCGCAGATCCGTGACGAGATCGCCCGCGAGATCAAGGGCGCGCTGACGCGTCAGGTGCTCGCGGACCACGGGCTTGAGCTGTGAAGCAGCCGTCCAGTTGCAAGGGGCTGTCCATGCTGTTTTGCCGATTGGACCGCCATGAAGGCTCTCAGGATGTCGTGGCCGCCATGTGCGGCCCCCTTGTCATGACCGCGGATCTCCGCCCTGCGCAAATGGAGTGGACCCGCATCGAACCTGCCATGGTCGGCGGAGACGTGATGTCGGCCATGCCTGCGGGCTTCCTTCGCCGGCAGGAAGCTTGGATCAGAACCGGCCTGATCGGGGAATCCAAAACGCTTCTGGTCGCAAATCCGCTCTACTGCGTGCGCCCGAGCAACAGTCCCTCGCCAGGCACCGCAGTGTCAGATTGGCGGAGCAATGCCGCAGCGAGCAAGGCCGAGGCCCGGCAATATCAGCGTGACCCCGTAGCCGAATCTCGCCGCGATAAATCCACTCGCTGCGAAGCCCACCAACGCGAACGCCGACATCACCGAAGTCAGGAACGCGACATCTGTGCCCGCGTTGCCCGGCCAGCCGAGCCCGAGAAACCAGTTCGTGAATGTAATATGCTGGACTGCGAGTGCCGCGAACACGATCCAAACGCTCGCGACGGCGCTCACACGAACGTCAACATAGCGATCAATAATCGCAAGCGCCCAAAACCGATAGCCAGGACTGCACAGCCCCAGATCAATCATCGTTGCGGCGTCATTCGCGCGAGGATCGCGCTGGCGCCTTATTGTGTTGTCATGCATCGTTGCTCGATCTGGCGAATCTGCAGCCTTAGCCGACGTCGTCAAGGCTGTCGCCCTCGACCATGAAATGATGAAGGGCCTTCTTTCCCGAGCCGGCTATTGCAAAGCTATGATATGCGAACATTGACGTGGGACAGGTACAGTCCATACGACCTCAAGCCGACGTCCCGCACCTTGACGCCCAGCAAGTCGCGATGCCAGCAATGCTTCGACGTCCTCGACAGTGAGCACCACATGGCCCCATCACAAGCGTGCCGGTAGGAACGCCCTCTCTGGGTCGCTCGGATTTCAACGGCTCGGACGCGAGCTCAGAGTTGCAAAACACTTGCCGGCGAGACGCTAAACGGATCGGTTTTTCGACATGGCGTTAGTCATCGAGCACAGGTGACGGAGGCGACCGGCGTGGATGGTGCCTCGCACAGACTTGGCGAAAAAAAATCTTGGCGAAAAAGACTTGGTGAAAAAGACTTGGCGAAAAGCACTTGCGTGTGCAGTGCGGTCGCGTATTATTGCAGTGCGGTAGCGTCTCGCGCTGCCGCTGCCCTCCTTGGGCGTTTCCTCCCTAGACTTGGGCCGCTTGTCAATCAAGCGGCCCTTTTTTCTTGCCCATCAGTCAGAGCATTGAGCTCGCGTGTGCCCGATTCAGCATTCGCGTTTGATGCGGAACGATATAGACCGCGATCTTGAACGCCAGGTTGCCTAAGTTTGGCACGCTCTGCGAGCAGCTCCTGTAGCTCGTCGGGCATGGAGCTTTGGGATCCCGTAAGGATTCGTTCCAATGCGGATTGACACGCCACTCGTCAGGGACACAGGAATTGGTGCCCGCCAGCAGCACGAAAGGGAATCGAACTCCTCGCCCAAGCCACTTCGAAATCATCAGGCGGGAGGGAGCCAGGCAGGTTTTCAATCTGCGTCCTGAGCGCACATCTAGCCGAGGTAACGCAATGCGCGGTCGAGAGTACGCCGTCCGTCTGCATCGCGCCTTCCAGACCGCGCCTCGTATGCCGCGCAAGGTTCTCAAAATGCATCTCGGTCATGAGCACACCCACGGCTGCAGCGTATCCCATGCCGGCGGGAGCGGAGCACCCATGAAGGTAACGCGGCTCGGCAGATACATCGTGCGCGCTGCAGATCCATCGGTGTGCGGAAGAGGGAGCAGGTGATTCGTGTCTGCGAAATCGTCGTCATTCGACCTCTGCTCCTTCGTCCGAACAGCAGCGCGCGAAGGCGCGTGCTCCGCGATCGAGGACCGGTATCGAGACGTGGGTTGATCGGGAAGTTGTGGGATGCGAGCTTAAGGATGGGCGGCTTGGCCGCCGGTTCGGCGAACTGCTCGCACAAATCGGGAGCGACATGGGTCAGAGCATCCCGCTGGTTTGTCAGGATTGGGCCAACGCCAAGGCCGCCTATCGCTTCTTGTCCAACGAGCGGGTCAACGAGGCGGATATCGGCATCATCCAACCCTGTGAGCGGCGAGGTCAAGATGGCGCTCCCATGACATTGGCCGGTGTCCGGTCCGCGCCCCGCTCGCCGCAAAGATGTGCATGCAGCGCGGCCACGCATTGATCCGCGTTCTTGTTGTCACGCTTTTGGCCCGGGACGATCGTGAGATCGGCAAGTTGATAGAACGGCGCGCGCTCGCGGATCAGTTGCGTGATCTTGTCCGCTCGGTCCTCGGTCTGCAACAGCGGCCGGGCGGTGTCACGGCTAAGGCGTCTCTTGATTTCGCCTGCGTCCGTATTGAGCCAGATCGACACCCCCTTCTCGGCGACGCAGCGCTGCGTCTCCTCGCGCATGAACGCGCCGCCACCGGTGGCGAGCACCACCGGCCCTCGCTCGAGAAACTGCGCGATCAACCTCGCCTCGAGGTCCCTGAAATGCCGCTCCCCTTTGGTTGCAAAAATGTCCGCTATCGACATGCGAGCCATCGTCTCGATTTTCTTGTCGGAATCGATGAAAGGCAACCCCAGTCGTCGCGCAAGATGTGGGCCGATAGTGGATTTGCCAGCACCCGGCATGCCGACGAGCACGATCGGCCGCGCGCCCAGGGCGCCAACGATCTCTGTTGCGATCGCGGAGTGTGCCGTACGGCTCGGCGGCGACTTTTGCAACCGGCGAACGAGGCTGGTACCGGCTGTGCCACCCGCGTCGGCTTCCCAATGCGGGATTGATGTGGCTCCTTCGGGAATGACAACCTTGTTGCAGGCCTGTCGTACGCGCTCCAAGAGTGGCTCGGCCATTGACTGGTCCAAGGGCTCTTGGCTCGTTCGCTGCCCCTCCTGCAGCTTCTGCAGCTCCTTGTAAGTGTCGTGATTGATGATCTTGGCGGTGTAACTGTCTGCCGTGTGGAACTCCACCTCGAAGCGGTAGCCGCCGCTCGTGGCGAGCACAGTCTTGATGCCGACGAAGGTCGGTGATCTGGCCTTGAACCAATTGGTCGTACTGACCTCAGCACAGCCGCTCTCGTCGAAGGCTAGAATGGCCTTCTTGACGGCACGCGTAAAATCCCGATCAGGGAGCTCGAGGACGTGGCGTACAGCGTTGCTGATCAGCTGAGCACTGGCCTCAGACGGGACCTGCATGCCGGCGAGTTGGTCTGTCATCGAGCTTTCTGATCTCAAACGCTCAGCGAGATGGGGCATCTTCACCTCTATGTTAGCCCGTCTGAGGACTTCGGCGACCGAGCCCACCATAGCGGTAATGCCGTTCTCTTCGGCCTGAGCGCGGGAAGCCTCCATTTGGGCGCGCTGTGCGGCCTGCTCACGCGTCAACGTGATCGTCGTGGCGGAATCATCGGCAGCAAGCTCTCGGCGCGAGGGTTCAGGCAGAATGCCTTGCTCGGCTGCAAGCTTGATCGAGACTTGCATGACTGAAGCCGCCAGCGTTGGATTGTCCTTGAGATCGTCCAAGGTGGCATCAACATCGAACTCACCCTGGTTGAGGGCAGCCGCGACGCTCTTGGCATAAGGCACTGATTTCAACCCCGGTGTCTGTTGCAGCAGACGCTGAAGATACCCGCTCTTGATCATAAAGGTGTGGGCGCCAGTGTCGGATTTATAGGCGTCAGTCCCGACCTTGATACCGAGGCTCAGTAGATTGCTTGCACTTTGGACGAGATCGTGCGGATTGTAACCATCCGGCCGCGGGTCGATGCGCACGGGGTAACGATCGACGATAAGCTGGATGCGGTCGCGTGGCTGAGCCGTTGCCGGATAGATCTCCGCCAGCTCCGGGAACAGCTCGCAGAGCGGTTGGCTCAAGGCGAGCTGTGTCTCACTCACGCTGGCCGCTGTTTCGGGCACGAGTTGTCCGGGCAGGGCTTGCTCATCCAGCCTGGCGGTCCATGCCTCGAGCTCGGTGACGAGCAACTCGGCCATTTCGCGCGCGACCGGATGGTCTGCCAGCTCGATCTCGTGCCGCGCCTTCTCGAGCTTGTCCTGGACGTCCTGAACACTGACTTGCTCCTGTTCCAAGAGGACTCCGATTCCTCGCTTGAGCTCTTTGTGAACGCCTTCATAGGTGCCGAAGATGGCACGCTCGGCAAACCACTGTCGGGCCTCGTTGGATTGAGCCAGAAAGCCTCGCTGCAGGCCGGTGTATATTTCAAGAACATTCCGCGTGGCGGCGAGGATCTGGCTGGCGCGACCGAACTTGTAATGACCGTCCTCAATCGCTGGGGTATGCGACTTTGGCGGCTTGAGCGAACCCAATCCGCGAGCTTGCTCCTCTTGATCGAATTGCCCGACATGCTCGTAAAGCTGCGGCCGATCGCCGATGATGAGAAGGCTATCCCCGTCGAAGTCGCCATCAAGCATCTTCTGTTCACCGGGCGGCACGGCAACCACCGAGCCTGAGGCAAACAATTCAGTCGCCTGGAGGATGCCGACACAGTCGATCGCCGTGTCCACTTTTGCGCGGTCTTTGCTCTTGGTCCAGTCCGAATGGCACTTGACGTCCTCGGCAGACATCACCAGCCCCCGGTCGGCGAAGTCGGTCGGCCACATCTCATCCGGCACCACGATCAGAAGCCCTTTTGCGAAGA
Organism: Bradyrhizobium ingae; assembly: GCF_055791185.1. Lineage (NCBI taxonomy): Bacteria > Pseudomonadati > Pseudomonadota > Alphaproteobacteria > Hyphomicrobiales > Nitrobacteraceae > Bradyrhizobium > Bradyrhizobium ingae. The sequence continues at coordinate 139,865 of NZ_JBVUBB010000014.1, read as the reverse complement.
ACGTCGGATCGTTGGCTGCCAACTCCTTCCCCGACTTCTGGGCAACATTAAAACTGTATTGGATGGTCACGCACTGATCGAGGAACGCTGCGGTCGGATCCCCATCAGCAGGCGACCTGACCTGGTCGGGGGCGAGCGGGCGCAGGTTAGGCTTGTCATAAGGTGATCGCCCAATCAGCACGCCGCCACCGCTCAACGTCTCGCTCTTGAGCGTCGGCACATGAAGATGACCGTCAGCGGACGGGACGGCGATTGCGCCCAGACCATTGATATGTCCGGCGGTCACGGTGCGAAACAGCTCCTCAGACGTCAGCTTGTGATCTTTCCGGCTCTCAAGCCAGTTCCTGGCCTTCTCGCGCACCTCATCCGCCACTTGCTCGCTACGGGGATAATGTTGCAGCGCCGAGACCGGCAGGACCGAATTCCTTGCCTCACCATATGCGAGCACCCGGTCAGGACCTTCCTGTTGGCCGGTGCGACGCACAGCTGGCATAAGGTTGGCTAGCGAGGCCCTGATGAAGCCGCACCCATCATGCGGTCGCAACGCGATAGGGCCGTCCAGCCCCCTCAGCTTGAAGGGATGCTCCTCGTTGGTAGGGCGGTCGGGCAGCAATGCCAATTTGAACGCGCCTTCAAGCGCGTAGTCATGCGGAGATAGATCCTTGATCGCGGGAGGCGCCGCAAAACCCCTGCGCTGAGTATAATAATAGGCCTCCTTGAAAGGGGCCCAGGCGCGAGACAGCTGCTCGAAGGCGGTGCCCGGTGCGGTTTCGGCATAGGGAATCGCCAGAAGCTTTCCCCCGGCAGGTCTTGCTGACTCACCTGGAGCACGGGCTGCCACCTGAGACACAGTCTGACGCGGCGGCTTCAACTTGCTGCCGCCGAACAGGTCCATGCGGTATGGAACTCCGTTGACGTTCACCGTACGCGCCAGCATGAACGCGCTCGGTGTTGCTGGCAGTTGCACCGCGACCACCGGCAGGACTCCCGAGGTCAGGCGATGAAAAATCGAATACCGCATCTCCGGCTCCTTGGCCAGCGGCCGCCCCTGCATGTCCACTACAGGCAGCTGCATCAGTCCCGCGTCACCCTGCGGAGTTCTTGGCGCGTGGTCCATGGATCGCAAGACCTGATGCACGTCGAAGACCGACGCAGGATGTTGCGCCTGGATCGCCGCCGCATCCTGCTCCATGAATAAGTCCAGCGCATCTACGGGACTGTCCGCCTCGATCTGCGCAATCAGATTCCAGCTCATGCTGGAAAGATCGCCTTGAATCAGGTCGCGCGCCCCGGCCAAGATCTCTCTGGTCCCATCGTGCAGCTCTTCCTGCCTGATCCGTAACTCGGGCCTCTTGCCCTCAACATACGGTGACCTGAACAATCTCTCCAGGACGGCACGAGCCTTGAGCGTCTGATAGATCGATAAAGCGGGACAGCGGCTTGCAAGCGGCCCACGGATCCGCTCGGCATCGTTTGCGTTCAGATGCGCCTCGATCTTGTGCTCGACCACAGGTTGGACGTCGTTGAGCAGGTTGAGGGCCTGCCTGCGGTGCCAGCGTAGCGGCCTCTGTGGGCTACGCGCCAGCGGCAGCAGAGCAGCACAGAGATTGCCCATGGTTTCCAGATCGTTCCGGGCCGAAAAATCAGGGGCTTGATGCAATTCCGACAGCCGATTCAAGCCTGTCGGCGCGAGCAAACCGAGATCATCAACCAGCCGAGCCTTACCTAGCCCCTTGAAAATGGTTGTGATGTGCAGAGCGTCTGCCTGCCCCAGACGATCATGATCATAGTACAGGTAGTGGGCGAGCTTGTGCAACCGATCCTTCGGGAGAGCAGCCTCCGTAATCTCCCCACTGTCCTCTGCCCTCATGATCGTTCGCGACAGAGCATTGGCGAGCATACTCAGCTGAGGCGTGGTGAACACGCCGAATCGCCATTCTCGAGTGCCTAGGCCGCGCGCGATGTCCATCGTGGACTGCCGGCACGCCGCCTCTTCCGGCCATTTGGCGAAGCCGTTCACCAAGGTCGCCACTACCTGTGGAGCGAAATCAGAGGGCTGGCGCCGACGGGCTTCCCCGGCGATCGCGGCCGCGGCTTTGCCGCAGTCCTCCTCGTCCGGCCACTTGCTGAAGCCGTTCACCAGACTCGCCAGCCCCTGTGGGGCAAAATCAGAGAGTTCGGCGCGACGAAGAACCTCGCCCGCGAGCGCAAGCGTGGCGTCGCGTGATGCCGGCGATTCCGGCCATTTGCTGAAACCGTTCACCAGGTTCGCTAGCCACTGCGGAGCAAAATCAGAGAGTTCGTCGCGGCGAAGCACCTCGCTCGCAATCGCGAACGTGGCGTCGCGAGGGGCCGGCTCTTCCGGCCACTTGCTGAACCCGTTCACCAGATTAACCAGCTCCTGGCGCGTAAAATCAGAGAGTTCGGCGCGGCGAAGCACCTCATGCGCGATCGCGGCTGTGGCGTGCTGAGACCCCGCCTGATCTGGCCACTTGCTGAAACCGTTCACCAGGTTCGCCAGCTCCTGCGAAGTAAAATCAGAGAGCGAGGCGGCGCGCCCAAGAACCTGCCATGCGATTGCGACCGCGGCGTCCCGACAGTCCGGTGCTTCCGGCCATTTGCTGAAACCGTTCACCAGATTAGACAAGTGCTGGTTGTTAAAATCAGAGAGCTGGGCCCTGCGGCGACGGACCTCGCTGGCGACCGCTACTGTGGCTTGCTCAGACGCCGCCGCTTCTGGCCACTTGCTAAAACCGTTCACCAAGTTCGCTAGGCCCTGCGGAGCAAAGTCAGAGAGCTGGCGGCGACGGACCTCCCCTGCGATTGCAACCGTGGCGTCACGACAATCCGGTTCTTCCCGCCACTTGCTGAAACCGTTCACCAAATTAGCCAGGTGCTGGTGATCAAACTCGAAGAGCCGGGCGCCGCGGCGAAGAACCTCATGTGCGATTGCAGCTATGGCTTGCTGAGACGCCGCCGCTTCTGGCCACTTGCTGAAACCGTTAACCAAGTTCGCCAGGTCGTGAGGAGCAAATTCGGAGAGCTGGCGCCCGCGAATCGCCTCAGCGATTGCGACTGTCGCCTCGCGACAACCCGCTGCGTTCGGCCACTTGCTGAAGCCATTCACCAGATTAGTCAGGTGCTGGTGAGTAAAATCACGGAGCTGGGCGCCGCGGCGAAGGACCTCATGCGCGATCGCGTCCGCGGCTCGCTGATTTCTTGCCCCTTCCGGCCACTTGCAGAAACCGTTCACCAGGTTCACCAAGTCCTGGTGATTAAAATCAGAGAGCTCGAACTCGCCGCGCGCGGCGCGACGACGGACCTCACCGGCAATCGCTCCGGTGGCTTGGCGAGACCACTCGTTTTCCGGCCACTTAGTGAAGCCGTTTACCAGGTTTGCTAGGTCCTGCTGACGGAATTCAGAGAGCCGGGCACGGCGGTCACAACGGAGCACCTCGCTGGCCATCGCGCCTGCTGCTCGGCGCGCTGGCGCCTCTTCCGGCCACTTGCTGAACCCGTTCACCAATGTCGCCAGCGTCTGTCGAGTAAGATGAGACAACTGGTCGTCGCGGCGAAAGACCTCACTGGCGATTGCGAGCGCGGCGTTGCGACAGTCCGTCCCGTCCGGCCACTTGCTGAAACCATTCACCAGGTTCGCAAGATTCTGGTGAGTAAAATCAGAGAGTTGGGCGCGGCGGCGAATAATCTCGTTGGCAATCGCGACTGTCGCTCTGTGATAGTCCGCATCGTCCGGGCATTTGCTGAACCCGTTCACCAGGTTCGCCAGTTCCTGCGAAGTAAAATGAGAGAGCCCTTCCTCGTGGGCGCGGCGAGAGAGTTCTGTGGCGATGTTGGCTGTGGCTTGGCGACAGAGCGTCTCTTGCGGCCATTTGCTAAAACCGTTCGCCAAATTCGCCAGGCCCTGGCGGTGAAAGTCAGAGAGCCCTAACTCGCCGCCAACAGCGCGGCGAGCGACCTCACCGGCGATCGCGACACTCGCGCGGCGAGACGCCACCTCTTCGGGCCACTTGCTGAACCCGTTCACCAATGACGCGAGCGCCTGCTGAGTAAGATGAGAGAGCTGGTCATCGCGGCGACCGATCTCGTTGGCGATTGCCAGTGCGGCGTGGCGACAGTCCGCCCCGTCCGGCCACTTACTGAAGCCATTCACCAGGTTCGTTAGATTCTGGTAAGTAAACTCAGACAGTTGGGCGCGGCGGCCAATAACCTCACTGGCGATCGCCACCGTGGCCTGGTGACAGTCCTCATCGTCCGGGCATTTGCTGAACCCATTCACTAGGTTCGCCAGCTCCTGCGGACTAAAATGAGAGAGCCCTTGCTCGCGGGCGCGGCGACAGAGTTCTGTGGCGATGTTGGCTGTGGCTTGGCGACAGACCGCCTCTTCCGGCCATTTGCTGAAGCCGTTCACCAAGTTCGCCACGTCCTGGTGATTAAAATCAGAGAGCCCACACCCGCGGGCGGCGCGGCGAGCAACTTCACCGGCAATCGCTCCGGTGGCCTGGCGAGACGACGCCTCTTGCGGCCACTTGGTGAAGCCGTTCACCAGGTTCGCCAGATCCTGCTGACTGAATTCAGAGAGCCGGGCGCGGTGGTCACGACGGAGAACCTCACCGGCTATCGCGCCTGCAGCTTGGCGAGAAGCCCTCTCCTCTGGCCATTTGCTGAAACCGTACACCAGGTTGGGCAGTTCCTGGTGAGTGAATTCAGAGAGCCGGGCATGGCGGTCGCGACGGAGGACCTCGTCCGCGATCCTGACTGCCGCTTGGCAAAAGACCTCCTCTTCCGGGCATTTGCCGAAACCGTTCACCAGATTCGCCAAGTCCTGGTGATTAAAGGCAGAGAGGCCGAAGTCACTGGAAGCGCGGCGAAGGGTCTCACTGGCGAGCGCGGCCATAGCATCGCGACAATCGGCTACATGCGGCCACTTGCTGAAGCCGTTTACGAGGTTCGCTAAGTTCTGCTGACCAAAATCCGAGAGCCGAAAACGACTGTCGGCGCGACGACGGACCTCACGGGCGACGGCTTCCGTGCCCTCACGAGTTTCCGCCCGTTGCGCCCACTTGCTGAAACCGTTCACCAGCAACGACAGACTTTGACTATTCAGCAGCCCAAGTGCCCCATCCTCGTCACGACAAAATTCGGCGATTCTGATCGTTCCATTGCGGCATGTCCTCGATTGCGGATACCGACCAAATGATGCAGCCAAAAGCGAAAGAGCTTTTGGCTCGACTTCGCATAACAACGCACCATGACGCTTCGACACGCGAGCCGCCATCGCCTTGCAAGCCTCGACGCCTTCCTGACCTCCGACCTCGCGGCTCACCACGTTGCATACCGTCGCGTAGCCCCACGATTTGCCCCGCCGGATATCGTCCTCGAAGCGAGGGACAAATTGACTTCTGAAGTTGGCGGCGGCCTTTCGTATGAATGTCGCATAAATCTCGCCACCAGCCTTTTGCAGCTGTTTGTCATGGTTTACCACGGCACATGAGAATCCAACGATGTCACGGGCGTAATAAATCGCGCGTAGAGCTGCATTAGATTGTTGTTCTGAGATTGCACTTTGCGTGCTCTGCCTGGCGACGTCATCCGTGCGCCGCCTTTTTGGTTCGCGTTCCAAGCCGGATACGGATTGCCTGCGCGAGGAGGAGGCAATTTGTTGTGAATTTCTGGACTGATCGGCACTTCGGCTCTCGGCGCCGGAACGCGACGGACCTTCTCGCCAATCTGGCGCGACGCGATACGGCAAATAGCGAGAACTTGGCTGGTCGTCACGCAGCTGCTCGTCACGCGCATCAACGGTGCGATCGGCCAATACGCCGCGTCGGACATTGCTAAGTCGGACATTGCCAGCCGAAGGCGGCCTTTGAGCGGATGGCGCTCCCAAATTTCGATTTTCGGAGCGCAAGCCTTGCACGACAGAACTGAACGTCGGGCCATCGCCTTCGCCGCCAACATCTGACGCTTCTGGTTCACTGGGTGCATTCCCAAGTCGGTCAACTCGAGTCAAAATCCGCCCTCCTCGCAAGCGAGAATTAGCCGATCAGAGCGTTTGGCGCACACGCGGTCCCGCCGCGACAGCCTCAACGATTTTGTTTCAACAGACGATCAGAAAGGAGCTTTTTACGCTACGCCGACGAGACGTGACTCGCCCCACCCGGAAAGCGCAAACCATTTCTGCACAATTGTTCGAAGTATGGCATCGAAGATATCCACTTCACCTGACGTGAACCTGACCTGCGCACTGTCGGCAATCCGGAGTGGTGTTGCATTCGCCCAACTAAGCCACTCGTCCGGGAATTGCGAAGGCAAGCTCGAGACAGGTGTGGCGCGCTGATCTTGGCTTTTCCCCTTCGCGACGTTGATGCGAGTAGGAACGGCGGGCCAAGTAGCTCATCGAGCAAGAGCTGGCCGAGTGCCAAGCGCGTAGATTGGTGTTCTCGAAGAACTTCGTCGGCACGCTTCTTCGCCGGGTGTCAAAGGCTCTCGGTGAGCTCGCGGCTGAGACTGGCCGGCCGTTCAATCCGTCATCCGCCCGCGAATATCCTACCGGCACCTATCGACAGCGCTTCGCGTGCCTCCGGCCGCGTCGCGAATCGAGGACGGGTCTCGGCTTGGACCATCTGATGTCCACACCAGCTTCGCCATTGACGTCGCGTTGGTGGCCGAGCCAAATACAAGCTGGAGTGGCAGGTCGCCGCAGTACCCTGGTCAGGCGGACACTCCGGACAGGTAGTGCCGATCAAGGCAAGCACGTCGTCAATCGCCTCCGGGCCCCGCTCGGGTGAAAGACAGAAAGCCGCCTCCTCGCGTGCCATTCGGCGAGCTCTCATGCTCATGCGGGTCAGCGCGGCCCTTTATCCAGCGATGCTCTTCGCTTTCACGGACGGTAGCTGCTTCGATGAGGACGCTTCGCCTCCATCCCTCGATCGGATTGCCGTCCGCCGCTTCCTGCATCCAGCATCGAAACCTCTCCCGCGATGTGGGGCGCCCCCGGGTAACGCCCCACAATGTCGCGAGCCAATACAAGTTAGGGATTCGCAAATGAGAGAGCTCGGCGTTGTCCACCTGCTCCGCTTGCCAACCTCAACGGATCGGCACCCATGAGTGCGCGCGCGAGAAGCGCCCCGCCGCGACACTGGCGCAAGGCGGGCGGGGTCTTATGCGGGCTTGGGGGTTAGCATCGGGATCAGCTTGGCCAGCCTGCGAAGGTTCTGAGCGGTGGCTGCGAGGATGAACACGTCGCGCGCGCCGTTTCGGCCTCGTAGACGTAAACGGTCGAGCTTGAGAATGCGCTTGAGGTGCGCGAACAGCATCTCGATCTTCTTGCGTAACCGGCTCGAGGCGCTCCATTCCCAAGATCACGCGATCTCGCGCGCCACGTCACGGGCGCCGTCATAGATCGACCGCGGCACGTATCGAGCCGCCTCCTTTGGACAGCACCGGGGCTTTAGAGGCAACCTTGGCAATCATACTTGCTCCCGGCAGCGCAATGTCGCACCGTCGATCAATGAGCCGGTCGTCGACAGCAACGTGCCGCCGGAGCAGACATAGGCATCGCTGGCATGGTCGTAGGTGAAGTCGTCGCGTGAGAAAGTGCCATCCTGGCGCGCCGACTCGTCGAGCACTGTTACATGCGGCTCGATGCCATGCCCATAGACCAGCCAACCGAGCATCTCAGCCGAGCCGTAAGCGCTGTCGCCCATGATCCTGGCAGGATAGATGTCGAAGCGCTCCATCGAACGTTCGATCATGCGCTTGGCGGCGAGGACCTCGGCCTGTCGGATTGCCGTGGTCGCTTCAACATCGACGATGATCGCGTTCTCGACGTCGACCAGATAGTTCGTCGAATACGTTGTGACGATGGCGGCCGAACGCATGGCGCAGGGTCTCACCCAGACTATTGAGCAGGCGCCAGTGGTCCGCCACCTGCACCGCGTCGGGCGCGCCACAGCCGAAGCGAGAGCGGCGACGCCCTGATCCGCTCGTCAAAGCTGCGCCACAGCCGCGTGAATGGTTCGAGGCCGAGCCGTGGCGGACCGGCAGCGAACTCCTGTGCAAGCTTCAGGCAGAATACCCCGGGGTCTACCCGAGCAAAGCACTCCGAACTCTTCAACGTCGTCTCAAATCGTGGCGCAGCGAGCAAGCAAGCTGTTGTTTGGCTCCTGGGAAGACGTAGCACAACTGACGTGATCGACACATCACACCGGCGAGCCCGCCGCTGCTCGATAACGGAACGGCTGTGTGACGTAGACCCGTGATCGATCGAGGACCGAGCGCGGACATCGGCGCGCTCGAAATGCCCACCAGTTGTGCGACCGGCTTCCTTCACTCCCTGGCTAGGGAGCAAAATAGATGAGGCAACGAGAGGTCTATTGGGAACATCGCTACATGCGGGCAATACGGGCTTCCTACCCAGATCGTCGCGCCATACAAGCGCCAGATGTATGGCCGTTCAGGATTTGCACTGCTAAGAAACAGGCTGCTGACGACCGTCTGACAACGCACAATCGCCCACGATGAAAACGCGAAAAGGCGACCTGCACCAAATATGCGGAAGAACCCTAGATCGCCGCGCCATATCCAATTCTCCAAGCTGTTTCCAACCGGAGAAATGGCTCAACGATCAGGCCTCACACCATGCAAAACTGCGCGCGATCATTTCGGAACCCCGCGCGCCATCAAATCGGTGCGGTGCGCGCGATGACCTCGGAATCGGCACCTTCCTTTCAGTCGTGGGTTCGCGACTGGCATTTTGGCTTTATTGCGATTACGCGTGGAGAGCACCGCGCTCGTCAACTGCCAGAATTTGCAATTGCCAAAACTCATCCTCGGCATGAACTTCGCCGACGGACTCGAAGTCGTCAGGTCGCAAGCTCAATCCGCTGCCGCCTGCCCCCTTCCGTCACCGAGATTCGTCGATAGCTCCCATTCTCGCGTGCCATTCTGTCTGATTTGAAACGTTGATGCGACAAACCGAACCAAGCAGCCTGATCGTTCCGTTGCGGCGGCAAACCGCTGTTTTTTGGTCTCGACACGGCAGCAACGCTTTCGCGTGCGGCACGCCGACTGCAGGAACAAATAACCAGCAATTGAAGGACGTCGCACGCATCACCGGCTCACGATTACACAATGGGGCTTGCTCGATTGATCCTGACCAATGCGAGGTTGAAGCTGTAAAATTGTGGGCTACGGGCCTCGAGAGGCGCCGCTCCCTTGCATTCCCTTTGTTTTGGCGACCGGAGAGACGCATCGATGAACCCAGGACAGGACCAACCGGGGGACGACGTTACGACTGTCTCTTCCGAACGAGACCAACAGCCAGGCTGCCTATGCACGCTCACCCGGGCCGCAACGCAGTGGGTTGGATCCTTGACCAGGACGCGCATCTCTGCCGCTGGCGATCCGACGAACCGCGAGGCTCGGGCTTCGCGCGAAACGGCGCAGGACCAGGTTCTGGAGGGCTGGGCTGCCGACGACGGACAGGGTGAACAGGAGAACCGGCAAGAGGCCGTAAGACGAACCAGAGCCTGGCTCGATGCCGCCGCGGCCCATGCGCTGCTGGACCTTTCGTTGCTATCCCTGACAGCCTTGCCCGCCGCCTTTCCCGCCGCGCTCCAGCGTCTGAGCATCTGGGGCAATCAGCTGACCAGCTTGCCCAACCCCCTTCCGACCGATCTCCGTGTGCTCTACGCCATGCGCAACCAGCTGAACAACCTGCCGGCCGCCTTCCCGGCCGGGCTCTTGCGCCTCAACGTTCACGACAATCAGCTGACTACTTTGCCCGATAACCTTCCGGCCACGCTTCTGGAGCTGAACGCTAGCTACAACCGGCTGACCAATCTGCCGGCCCGCCTCCCGCCCGGGCTCGAATTTCTCGACGCGAGCAACAACCAGCTGACCAGCCTACCCGAGACGCTGCTGACGCGGCTCGGCCCTGAGTGCGTCGTTGATCTGGAGGGTAACCCGCTATCCGAGCGGGTACGGACCAATCTGGCGGCAGCCTGCAATGTCCCGGGCTATGCCGGCCCACACCTCTACTTCTCGAGAGACGGAGGATCGGAGCAAGCGCCGCCGCGGCCTCTGCCCGAGGTCGTCGCGGACTGGCTGGAGGGCGAGCCGCAGGTGGTGGCTGCCTGGCAGACCGTCACTGATGAACCATGCGCCCAGCAGTATGCCCTCTTCCTCGACCGGCTGCGGCACACCGTGAACTATGGCAACCCCGAGTTCCGGCAGGCGGTGGCCGAGGATCTGCGGCAGGCGGCAATCAGGCCGCGGTTGCGCGAGCAGTACTTCCAACTGGCCTTCGGGGCGAGCGAGACCTGCGAGGATCGCATCACTTTGACCTGGAACGGCATGCAGACCGCACGTCTAAACGCTGATGTCGAGGACGGCGCCTATGACGAGCGGCTCAACGAGCTCATCGAGCAAGCCCGCGTGCTGTTCCGCTTGGACCAGCTCGAGAAGATCGCCCGGCAGAAAGTCAGCTCGCTCCGCTTTGTCGACGAGATCGAGGTCTATCTCGCCTATCAGATCAAGCTGCGCGAGCGGCTCAAGCTGCAGCATATCGCTCCGGACATGCGCTTCTTCACCGTCTCCTACGTCACCGAGGACGACCTCATTGCGGCCGAGACGCGCGTGCGAGACGAAGAGGCGGCAGGATTCGCCGACTATCTGGTAACCCGCTGGTCCCCCTTGGAAACCGTGGTGAGCCGCATTGCACCCGAGGCTTATGCAGCGATGCAGGAACGGCTCGCCGATGCGATGGGCGAGGAGTTCGAGACGCGCCTGCAGCAACGGCTCGCCGATCATCACCTGACCGATGCCGCACCGGAGCTCAGAGCCGCAGCCGCGGAGGCGCTCGGACCCGATCTCCTCAAAGAAATCACCTGCGAGATCAAGGGCGCGTTGATGCGCGAGGTGCTCGGGGACCGCGGCCTCGAGTTATGAAGTGGCGCTCCGTATGCGGGGGGATCCTGTTTCCATGCGATCGGCGGCGCAAGGGGGCATTCCTGCCGAAGTTGGATCCGGACCAAGCCGGAGATCGCGCTAGTCTTATTGAGTGTGCGCTGGAAGGCCGGCCAAGGAATAGATGGTGAGGGTCCACTACGATGAAGGAGTAGCGTCCCACATCGGCCCCGAGCCCTGCGGCAGCGTCCGCGAGGGCGCTGGCGAAGCGTCGAAAGGGGAGCATGCAGGCCAGCCATTGAACCGCGAAAGAAGATTGTTCCGGGGGCCGACGCTAACTCAGAGCGGAAGGCGACGCGGGCGGGTGCGACAACGCGAGCACCTGGACGTCCCGGCGTGGTCGTAGACCCTGGCATGTATGGACGTTCCTTGCGCGGAAACCGGGAGATATCGAGTCTGACCGGGGGACGGTTCGGCCGCCCCGGCCCGCACCGAGAAGGCGAGGAGCCGTAGCGTAGCTGTCGCCGCGGATCAGTTCTCGTCCAGATGCCGCTCGCCATGCGCCTTGGCGAGGCCAGCGACCAGCATCGTCGCCGTGGTGCACTGCACCGTGTATCCGGCCAGAAGCGCCTCTCGCCCGAGCGCGATCGACAAGCGCTCTTACCGACGCCCGGCGGACCCTAGCAGCAGCACGTTCTCGCCGTTGGCGATCCAAGGTGACGCGGCCAGGTCGCGGATCTGCTTCGGATCGATCGGCTGCGCCTCGAAGTCGAAGCCCGCAAGCTCCTTTACGGCTGGGAAGTGTGTGAGTTTCAGCGCCATCTCAATGCGGCGGTGATCCTTGCGCGCGATCTCGCGCTCGCACAGTAGGATCAGCGTCTTATGCGCCGACAGGTTCGCGTGCGCCGCTTCGTCGAGCAAGTAGTCGAGCTGATTGCGGATGCCGGAGAGATACAATCGCGCCAGCATGAAGCGGATGGTCGGTGTGAGTCCTTCGGTAAAAACCTTCACGCCCAAACAGGGGCAGTATCTTGCCTTCCCACCATTTACCGCAAGATCGCCGAGGGCATGTTCCCGGCCCAGCTCAGGATCAGCACGAATGGCGCAGGTTGGAACGAATCCGACATCAACCGCTGGATCGCAGATCCCGTCGGATGGCGGCCGAAACGCGAGTTCGATGAAGTCCGGTGAGGTCGGTGGTTGTACCATTTCCTCACGCGGGTCCTCTAGGCCTCCGCAGCCAAAGCGTTTCCATTGCGCTTATTCTGCTCTCTAAAAACTGGCAACTCTTTGAGCGGGGACGCTTTTCACTCATCGCTTTAGACTGCTACCGAAGTCTGGAAAATACGTGACTTACTGGCGCGTCCCTATCCACCTAGGCCGCGACACTCTCACTGGCCAAAATCAGCAAATCCGCTGGAACATGGAAACGCTCGCGCAGGCGCTTTACCATCGTCATGCTCAATTCGCGCTTGCCCGACATGACCTCGCTGACACGGCTCGCCGTGCCCAGAAGCGGCACAAGATCGGCGCGCGTCAAACCATGCTGCTCCATTAGATAGGTCAGCAAATCAGACAACGGCGGCGCTTTGCGCGGCCATCGCGTGCGTTCATATGCCTCGATCAGGCGAGCCTGCGCCACCATGCGCGCGCGGTCGTCAGCCTCGCTCGATCGCATTAGCTTGCCGACAAGCGCCTTGGCCATCTCATGATCGGCCTCGTTCTGGATAATGATCAAAGTCGCCTTCATCACACCGCCTCCGCATCCACCTTATCATAGTCTTCATGACTGCCGAAAAAGCGGATTATCAACACGCCATCGCGATATTGTACCAAGGCGATCAAGCGGTAGTCGTTGGCCTTGATATTGAATACTACGCGCCCGCCTTTTAGGATGCTCGCCTTGGGATGCGAACGCTTCACGTCCTGAGGCGTGCGCCAGTCCGAAGCCTCCGCAATCGCCAGCCATGCCCGATATTGGGCGCGCGCCGCATCGATGCCCCGATGGCCGGAACGTTCGGCAAAGTAGCGCTCAACAATGTCCGTGCCGATAACCAGCATGAGCGGATGCTAGCGTGGATTTCCCAAAAATGGAAGGATCGATTTCCATTTTTGGGAAGAATATGCTGGTGCTAAAACTCTTAAAGACGGCCGATGAATATCGCTGGTTCTCAACGGCGCGGGGAAACTTCCTTGCGAGGTGTATGTATAGGTGTATGTCGCCGAAAGCTGTGTGCTATCGATCCAGCTAAAATGGGCGTTGACCCTGGAACGAGCTGGCCTCATCAGACGGCAGCCAAGGCCCCCCGCAGCATCGAGGTCCTCGTCGATCCCAAAAGCCTGCCGGCTAATCTGACCGTTCCCAGATCCAACCCGACAAAATCACTGTGCAGAAGTACTAGTTCGCCGCCGGCCTGATCATCGTTTCGACCTCTGCGCGAAACGCCTGCCGTGAGCTTTCGCGCGAGTAGAACATGTGGCCGCCTGGAACGACCACGAGTTTGACCCGCGGCACTGAGGCAAAGGCCGGCAACTGGTCGAGCAACATCTTCGAGGCAAAATAAGGCGTGGCAAGATCGAACAGGCCGTGCCCGACCAGTACGTTCATCTTCGCGTCCGTCGCAAGCATCTGGCGCAGCTCCGACAGCGACTCGGGAAGTCTGCTGCCAAAATCCCACCCCCGCCAAACCGCGCCATTGAGCACCTCATACGAGCCGTCCGGCCGCCAGTTCAGCTTGCGCGTGAGGAGATCGACGGCGGCACTGGTCAGCGGCGCCTGAAGCGTGTCGCCGGAGGGATCGCCGAAACGGGAGGCGCCGGAATCCGGATAGGGATCGAAGCCGCGCACGGAGGCATCGTAGCGACCGGTCACCTTGCCGTTCTTGCGGTCGAGCTCGCGGCGGAATTCACCGATGTCGAAGCGGCCCGAGAGCCTGCGGCTCACCGCCTGGTCGATGCCGGTCAGTGTGGCGACCTTGTCGGCCAGACGCGTGGCCGCCTCCCTGTCCGCCTCGCCTTTGACGAGGTCGACCAGGAACTCGCCGCGTGCATAAGCTTCCACATCGGCGAGATCGGCCCGCTTCACCGGCCCCTTGGCTTCGCGCACGGTCGCGACATAGCTCGGCAGCGTTGCGACATATTGCAGGAGGCTCGTACCTGAGAACTCGCGGTAGTCGAACAAGGGCGAGATCATGATCAGGCCCTTGACGCCGACGCCCTGCTGCATCTGCAACTGAGCTACGACCTTCGGCCCGCGAATGCCGCCATAGCTTTCGCCCGCGACATATTTTGGCGATCGCAGCCGGTCATACTTCTCGAGCCAGCGGCGGATCACCAGCGCGAGCGCACTGACATCGCCGTCCACGGAAAAGAACCGCCTGCGGACATCCTCGCCGGTCGCAACGAAACGGCTATAGCCGGTCCCGACCGGATCGATAAAAACAAGGTCTGTGAAATCGAGCCAGGTCTCGGCGTTTGGCTTCACCTCAGAAGAAGTCGATGGCGTGACCTCGTCGGCGTTGATCGGCAGCCGCCACGGGCCGGCATTGCCGAGTTGCAGCCACGCCGACGATGCGCCCGGCCCGCCATTGAAGAAGAACGTCACGGGACGCGAGGCGCGGTCGGTGCCGTCGAGCTGATAGGAGGTATAGGCGATCTCGGCTTGCGGCTCGCCCTTGTCGTCGAACAGGCGAATGGAGCCTGCGGTCGCGGTGAAAGTGAGCGTCCGCCCGGGCAGCTCGAGCGTTTGCCTGGTGGTGGAGTCCGGCGGCAGACGATGCTGCTCGGCCGTAGACGGCGTTTGGCCGGCCGGTGCGCCGGGACCGCCTTTCTGGCCGGCAGGCGTCGCAGCATCGGGACGCTGCGGCGGATCGTCGGCCCAAGCGCTCCCCATCACGCCGCAGGCAAGCAGGGCCAACACAAGACAGGCGCGGCGCAGCGCGGTCAAATCAAACTGCATCGAGTTTCTCCCCTTCCGGCCGCTCGTGCACGAGGCGTGTCTCCCAGCCCTACTCACTTAGCTGATAGTCGAGGAACAACAGGCCTACTAAGTCCGGTAGTATTCGCTATCCCTTGGGTCCCGCCTGTCGGCGGCAGCGCCAGAGCAGCGGGCCTGTGCTTGCAGATGGCGATCGCTTGCCGACGAGCACATCCACACGCACGGATTAGGAGCTCCTGGCGCACGAATTGCATCGAGAAAACCCGCATCTCGCCGCCCAGATGTGGTTCATGGATGGCCTCATAGCCCTTGGGCGCCGGCTTGTGGGACAAACCTGGAGCGAGTCAACATGTATAGACCCGCCTGCGCGGCTACGCGCGCTCATGAGCGAAACGTACATTGAGAACATTGCAGCATACGAAGCGCGGCTAGAAGGCGCGATCCAGACGTGGGGTTATAAGTTTTTGAACGTCGATTGACAGTTTGTGAGTGCAGAATTCGAGCAGTCCCGAGGCGCGTTCCCGGCGATTTTCGATCACGTGTCGTCGACCCGACAACAGGCCTCACGTCTGTAGTTCATCAAATTGCAGTTGCGCTGCTGACCTGCTTCCGTTGGCAAAACCGCGGCCAGAATCGCGCAAGGTGGGTTAAAACATGCCAATGGCAGAGATCGACACCGTCACCGCGGCAATCCCCCGCGCAGAATCCGCTCTGTTCATCACGCCCCGTCAGGCGGCCGTCCTGGCGATGGCAATGGAGCTCGTCCAGATCGAGCCGATCGCCGCGTTCGAATGCTCATCGCAACCTCCCACTTCAGAGTGTTGCGACGACCGATTGAATCCGCCCCCTTAAAGACCGGTCACTGCTTGCGGCCGCGTTGTTTGATGCGCTTTCGGATTCGACGCCCGTATCGAGATAGCTCTGCTGGGTGCGGCCATACACATAAACGCCGGCATAGAACGGGTTGGTGAGGACCTGGTGGATCTTTGTGTAAGTGGGGCGCCCCATCGGAGGGGGACGCCGGTCTTCTGGCTTAAGGGGGCAATCATTGTCGGCCGAATGACATGCCGGTCTCAGACGTCGTAAGCCGCAGGCTGAGACCGTTAGTCGGCGTGGCTTACAATATGAGCACAGACCATCCCGTCCCACGAATCTTCACTTCGAGGTCACGGTCATATTGTCGAAGTTGAAGTTCATTCCACCTGGCGACGAGGTGATCTCGACGCCGTATTGGACGCTACCGACGTTTATGTCGCCGAAGTAACCCTTCGACTTGATCCACTCTAGGATGCCTTTGATATCCACTGTCCCGCTATTGCTCTTCGAAATGGGCACGAGCGAGATGACGTTGTGACCATTATTCCCTTCAAACACGTTCCAGGTCGTCCCTCCTACAGCGACATTGCGATAGACCGGGATCGACGCGCCGGAAGGGGCGTATTTATACGAAATCGGCTTAACGTTGCCGCTACCGTCCGAGTTTCCGGTGTAGTTTGTCCAGATCATGATCTCTTGCTGGTTTGAGCTGTCCCAAATATCATAGGCAGTGTCCCAGGCCCCGCTTTTAGGAACGTGCTGATTGAAGGTCGAGGTCAAAGTGTTGATTGCACTGAGCGGCTTTCCGATATGGACAGCCTCGTGCGGATAGCTCTTGATGCCACCAGTTCCAGGCTGGTTCGACCACACGCTCCATCGGTTCGCATCATGCACCGAAATGGTCTGAGGCCCTGCACCACTGCCCCACACGTCGTTGTTCCAGGTATTGCCATCGCGTGAAAAGTGCCCGTATGGATCGCTCGACTTCCAAATCGGAGCCTTAGCCGGCATCGGGGCGGTCGCCGATGACCTGACATGATTCACAGCCTGGCTAAAAAGATCATGTTCCTCCTGTGAGTAAACGTACCCCGTTGGGGACTCTGGCGAGCCGGCACCGTTTATCCGATTAAAATCCATAGTGCTGTCTTCCTCTTTCTGCCAGCGGGGTATCCTGGAATGGGTGAGCAGTTCAGTCTTAGGTGGCCTCATCTGAAGGCAGGTTCGAATTTCTACGAAGCTTGGCTTTCGAGAAGCTGACCCGTGCAAGGAGAAAGGTGGACTGCGTATTGCCTCACAGATCGATGCTCCCGAGTGCGATCGGTTGCCTTATTTATTTTGCTCCCGGCTTGGGTTGAGGAGGAGGCCGGGTGTGGAGATGGCCGGGGTTTCGGAGCGCCCGGCCTCCTCCGCTGGCACCTGGCACATCATTGGGTTGTTGTGCCCTCGTGCCCCCGGCAGCGCTTTCTCTGCAGGAACGAACAATAATGTACAATGAGAGCTCTGCAGCATACGAAGCGCGGCTGGAAGGCGCGATCCAGACGGGGGTGCTATAAGTTTTGCACGTCGATTGACCGTTTGTGATGTGCAGAATTCGATGCCAGCAGTCCGAAGGCGCGTTCCCGCCGATTTTCGATCACGTGTCGTCGGCCCGACAAAAAGCCTTACGTCTGTGACTCATGAAATTGCAGTTGCGCTGCTGACCTACTTCCGTTGGCAAATCCGCGGCCAGAATCGCGCAAGGCGGGTGAAAAATGGCAATGACCGAGACCGAGATCGACACCGTCACGTGCTAAATCGGTTCCTCGCGGGTCGTCGCGGCTCTTTCGGAAGTTGGAACTGGACTGCTCCGAAATGGCATCGAAAGTTTGCTCGAGGTACGACCGACGGCTAAGTCAGGGGCGGGACGCCGATGGCCCTGGCGCCCGCCCCCTAACATCACCGCTGGAGCGTTGGTTTGGTGATGGTGCCGCGAACAGAGCAAACGGCGTGCCGGTTCGAAAAGTGCAGTGTCTGCCGGCACTGGTCATCGCGTGTCGTGTCAGATTGCAGACGCTGGCGGGCAATTGGCGGGCGATTTCGTACAACTCGGGCGCCCTACCGGTCGGCGGTCATCATTCCATCATCTCGTCCGCGTCATCGAACACGGGCAAGGCGCGTTGATCAGCTACCGTGACGAGCGCTTGCGCCGCCGTGATGTCTTCGATTACTCCGCCACGCCTACCGAAAAGACCTGAGCCGGTCCTGTTTAGACAGCTGCCATACCTTGCTCGCGGCGTAGCGACTTAGAGCAACTACGCGTGCCATCGCGATTGCCTTTGAACGGAAACACGCCCCCGCGCTGATCGAAAGTCAACCTTCGTCGCCGCCCGATTTCGCCAGTAGCATCAAGTTCGACCTGGGTGTCCAGTTCCAGCGGATACCGAGACAGCAGCATCGTATTTCGGGCAAAGCTGCCCATTATTCTCGATCACATCGAAGAAACGGCCTGTTTCAGCCGCCGCTATACCTGCCGGCACGATGGCAGGCCCTCGCAGTGACACGCGGCCCAATACCTACACGCTCGCCGGGTGCTCTTCCGTTCGCCCTATATCTCGGCAGGATTTGGATTAGGCTCTTGGGCAAACTGAGGGATAGTCAACTTCCAATTTCATGGCGTTGCTGGATCCGCGATGGGGGCGGCCGTTGATGTCTGATCGTCTGAAGCGCTCCTTATCATTGAAGCGAGATGTCGTCCGGCCGCCATCACTCTAACGGTAACGCCGAAGCGCGACACCGCGACAATTAGATTAACTTGAAAAGATGTTCCAGCAGTCCAACAAATCCACGCTTTTCTGCTTCAGCGCGTCGCGCAAAGCTCCTGGTCTGGAGTCTGGCCGACCGCGCACTCAATGCGTTCTCGCATGGCTTGATCGATATCTTTTGCACCAAGCAATTTTGGCGGCGGCGTCTCCTGCACCTGAAGAGCTGGTCTATCCCAGCTGGCGCAACCGCCGAGCCCGAGAATGGAAAGGAGAGCTGAGAACGAGAGCAGACACAATGAGCCCAAGCGCCACCGAACAACTTTCTGACGTGAATTCATTCGGTCCATCTTATATCGACTGCTGCGCCTGTGAATCGTCTGCAACGAGCATGTTGCTAAGTTCCTCCGACGGAGCCTTGTCCTTCGCAGCTGCGAGTGTGATGGATCCAACCGGCTGAATTGTGAAGTCCGAGGCAAGGTCTTGATAGGATAGAACAGCAAGATCGATCCCATTGCGGGTGAGAAAACCGCGGACAAAGCGCCTTATATCCATCGAGGCAAGGATAACGGGCTGGATCTGACCTCGGACTGCGTTCGAATGGATCTGACGCATTTTTGACAGCAGCGCCTCACTTTGTCCGTCCGTCAAAACCAGGTAGGGCCCTTTGGGAGTGTCACGCACCGCGCTGCGAACAATATCCTCGGTTTGACGTTCGATGATGAAGACCGGCACGACACGGTGTGCATTGGCATAGCGGTGGCAGATCTGCCGTCTCAGGCCGGAGCGAACATATTCCGTCAGCAAGACGACGTTTTGCTCACGTCCGCTCCATTCGGCCAATGCCTCCAAGACCAGCCGCGTGTTCCGGATCGGAATACCCTCTTCCAGGAGGCGCCGCAAGACGTCGGCGACCTTGGGGATCGGCGTCGTACGTAAGACCTCCTTCACCAGATCGGAATACTCCGTCTCCATCCGCGCCAGCAATTGGCGCGTCTCCTGGATACCCACCATGCACTGTGCATAGCGGGTCAACGCCGAATGGACGCGCAAGGCCAGGATTTCAATGGGACGGTGATGCCCGATGCCGGCTGCTTTGAGAGCCGGTGCGTTGCTCTGTTCAATCCAGATTTGATCCTTCTCCGCCTCGCGCCGAAACGGGATGCCGCTCAATTCAATGTTGGCCGGATCGTCGTGCAGTGCGAGCTGCGTTGGATCAATCAAACCCTGATCGACCGGCACGCCCTCGACATCCACCCTGAACTGCAACTCCGGCAAGCGCTCGTCGACCTCGATGGGGATGCGCGGAATCGTGATGCCAAGATCAGCTGAGACAAGTCCCGAAACGCGCGTAATATGCTGTTGCAATTCTTCCTTGTCGATCGCCCGGGTCAGACTGGGCGAAAGGAATACCGCGACGGGAAGCGCCCCCGCAGGCACGGTTTGCTTGTTAGACTGTTCGGGAGCCGGGCGAGAGACATCGGCGCTTTTCTTGGCGCTTTGGATTACGCCTTCGGCAAAGCTCGCTGCCGCAAAGACTGCGGCCAAGAGGAGAAAGACAGGGAGCGGGAAACCCGGAATAGCTCCCATTACAACCAGGACGCAGGCAGATAGCCGCAATGCGTGCGGATTGGCCGTGAGCTGGCCTACGATGTCGGTACCGAGGTTGAGCCTTACAACCCCGTTGACACGAGTGATGATCGTTCCGGCTGTAATCGAGAGCAGCAGCGAGGGAATCTGTGAGATTAACGCATCGCCTATCGTCAGCAGGGTATATTGATGCAGCGCCGCCTCGAAAGACATGCCCTTGGAGAGCAGGCCGATGGTGATCCCGCCCAGCATGTTGATGCAGATGACCACCAAGCCTGCGATGGCATCGCCCTTCACGAACTTCATGGCGCCATCCATAGCTCCATAAAGCTGGCTTTCTTTCTCCAATGTAGCGCGCCGGCTGCGGGCTTCGTTCTGATCGATATGGCCGTTGCGCAGCTCCGCATCGATCCCCATCTGCTTGCCCGGCAGAGCATCGAGCGTGAAGCGCGCCGCCACCTCCGCCACGCGCTCAGCGCCCTTGGCGACGACGATGAACTGCACCATGGTCACGACCAAAAATATGACAATGCCGACGACGATATTTCCCGATATGACGAAATCACCGAACGTGTGAATGATGCTGCCGGCATCCCCCTCAGCCAAGATCAGCCGCGTCGTCGAGATGGTGAGCGCCAGGCGGAATACCGTGGAAATCAGGATGACGCTCGGCAAGGACGAGAAATCAAGCGGAGTGCTGATATACAGAGCAACCATCAGCAGCAATATGGCGAAGCCCAGATTGAAGCCGATAAGCGTATCGATTGCGACTATCGGGATCGGCATGATCATCATGCTGACCGTCAGAAGCAGCGCCAACGCAACCATCAAATCGGAGCTGGCCGACGCGCGCGCAATGATGTTACGCAGGACGTTGGCCATGGGAACCTTCCGATCGTTCGTTGATAGATCCGGTGCTGTCACGCAACGAAACATAGTTTTGGAAAACCGCGCGCCCCTCGTCTATGAGGCCGGCCTGCCGCAGCGCATGGCTACGCAAGAGCATCAAAGAGGCGCGCGAAGACGATTCATCATCAAGTGCGTCCAGCCTATCCAGGATCGGCAGCGCTTCACCGCCGAGGCCTTCCGAGATGAGGGCGTAGGCGAGAATCCGCAGCAGATCGACATCTTGAGAGTCGTCGCGGACGATGAGCCGCAAGAGAGCCAGGCATTCTGCGCTCTGTCCACATGCAAGATGCAGATAGGAAAGGGCACAAAGCAAATCGCGTTCCTGTCCGGCACTCAGCGAGACGTAATCGGACTTGGAAACGTCTGTCGTCCGTTGCGCTCCATCGGAGTTGGACATTATTAGACTTCGATCAAGCTGTTCCGGTTTTGCCGAAGCAGCGCCAGCCACTGCAGTCCCTGCTGCAGGACGACGACACCTTCGTGCGCCGTCGAATCCGCAGGCGCGGCCGCCAGCTTATGGACGAGACGTTCCAGAAGAATGCCATACCGCTCTGCCCGCAGCATGTCCGGATGACGCAGCCTTGGCGTGACGAAGGAGAGCAGATCATGCGCGATATCGCGCCCATAGAGCGACGCCGCCACCGCGGGCGGCTCGATCTCATAATTGCGAGTGCGTATCTCGTTAAGACTGACGCGCCCGACTGCATCAATATCTTTGGCCTCCCCTATGGCTTTTATTGCTACATCCGGCGGATTATACGATGCGTTCAGCTCGCGCCAGATCGACGCCGGCTCCTTCTCACCATCAGTGCAAGCACCGTCGATCTCAACCTTATTTGGTTGGCGTGTGGTCGGCCCGATGAGCGGCGCAGGATAGTCCTCGTTTGGTTGCTGCGAAACACTGCTAGGCCCGACATCGTAGTGGGACAGCTTTGACATGACGCTCTCCTTATTTTTCCTTCGAGCCCGGAAGGTCTAATAGGGGATGGCAGCAAAACGGCCATTGCGGCTTAGCAGCACGCGCCCCTCCTCGATTCGATTGACCGCCCATCCGTCGGCCAACAGAGCTCCGACGAAATACTTCTGTCCACCGATAAGAAGATAGGGCTCGGTTCCGCGCCAAACAGCTTCGACAGCGATTGAGGATGGCTGCTTGTCCTCCTTGACCACGACTCCGTTCACCAATGCCACTGCACCGTTTGTACGACCATCAAACCATTGCTGGAGCTCCTGCCATTTCGTAACCGCTGCAGGCGTTACTGTTCCCTCAGCGCTCACAAAACCCGGCCCCGAACCGACCCTGATATCGAGCAGGCCGGCCCTATCAACTTCCTGTTTCAGCACTTCGGCTGCGGCCTGAGCTCGCCGATCATCAGGTCTGTTCAAGCCCAGCTTGGGTACAGGCTCGGCGGCAGGCGACGCAACGGTGCTCGGTGCACTTCCGCTGGCCTTGAAGAATATGGTCGAGAGAGCGCCTAGACCAAGAAAGGCGAGCAGTACGATGGCGAGCGCCAAGATCGAAGCACGCGATAGGCTGATCGAACGCGCCTCAACTGTGTTCTGGATCGACCAGCGAATAGACATCGCACCCGCACAAACGACGGCGGGAAGAGGAAGGACAACGCGCCCACCTGCGGCGATATCCTCTTCGCCCTCTTTGGCGCTTACGGCTGCAAGAGCCTCAATCTCGATTGAATTCCCAACAAGCGCGATACGAAGGTGATGCGGCTCAAGCCCTTGTTCGACGAAGACCATATCTGCGTCGAGGCCACTACCGATAAGGCTCGTTGCGGCAGCAGCCTTCCCGCTTAGTCCGGCATAAAGCCCCGATAGCACCTCGAAATGTAGGGAGGCAGCAGCCTCATTCACAGACAATCCTCCGAACCAAAGAGCACGCGCAGGTGATTGCTGCACGACTCATTTCCAGGCCGCACGACTTAACATCGTCGCCACGGCGGAAAAAGCGGAGCGAGCACTCGCCCCGCTTTCCAGGCTCACCCGCTGGCCCGCTCGCTCGCCGCCTTCTTCTCGCTCGATAGCTCAGTCGACAGCGCACGCAACCGCATGTCCTGGACCATGGCTTGCTGATTAACAGCCTTCAACTGCGCGATCAGCGCCTCGAAGGTTGCCGCGCTACCAACACTATCAAGCACAGCCCCGGCACCCGATGCAGCCGATCCGATGCCAGGCGCGTTGACATTGCTACCGGAGCCCCCGGGCTTGTTTGCGACCTTGCTCTCATTGTTCAGTTCGTGGCTAGCTCCAGAGCTAGGAGCAGTTACTTTCGACATATCGTTTCACCTTCTGTTTGAATCTGCCGCCACGATTGGCGACGCACCCTTGACGTCGGACACTTCGACATCAAGAATCCTCGTCCTCTTCTGTTTCAGCCACAGTCTCGTGAAACTTTGACATGTTTCGCTCCACAGACTGGATCGCGACCATGTTAAGAACCGAACCAAAAGCCGATTCTAAGTTTTGACGATCAGCTGCGGACAGCGAGCTGTCGCTATCAGAATTGGCATGAGTCACGCTTTCGATTGCGCCGGCCATCTGGTGCCTCTCATTTTAGTTCCATCGGAAAGGTGGCATCACCTACCGAGCGATCCACGTTGCTTACGCTAACGGGATTAGCTGTCGAGAAGCTGACGTCGAAGGACGGATCGGTAAACTATCTCATTCAACCTCGCCGCCAAGGTGAGAGGACGGATTCGCGGGTGCATGCGAGATCCGCAACCGCGCGCGTTCTCGGCCGCGCCTCTTAAGCTCTACAACATCTCCGACGAGCGCCCGACAGACTTCGCTCGATCCACTCACACATTGCCATACTCGCATATCGTTATACTCGTGGATCGCACGCGCGATGGTGAATCGCGAGGCGCAGACGCAACCACGCGCAGTCGGAAATGCCGACGCGAGGCTCGGTGATGATGATGTTTGCGGCTCCTCGACGATGGTCATTCGCAACTGGACGGCCGGAGGGGCCTTATTCTTCCAGCATGCGACATCAGGAGAGCGTCATGCCGCATGTGCTGGGCCGGAGACGAAGACTCAGCGCCGCCTGGAGAAATCAAGATGGTCGCGTCGCGCGGCTCTGCGCAAGCCTTCTTTTGGTTCTGAGACTCGTCAGCTTTTCGAAAGCTTGCGCGCCTATCACGTCGCCGCGATCTCTAACCGCCGATCCCGCCCGCTGACCGCAATGGAAATGTACTCACATGCAGCTCAATAACTCTTCGCTACCAGCCAGCGCAAATCCAGCTCTGTCGGCGTTAGGACCTTCCGCGCACACGCCCGACCAGATTCGGCAAGGGGAACCTTCGACATTCGAGGCAATGGTGTCCGTTTGCGCGCGGGACGAGCAAGCCGACGCGCCCCCCCCGTCACCGGACCTACTGCACCCAAAGCTGCCTATGCCAGAGGATCCGCTCGACCACCTGCCCGCGCATGTGAAGGCGGCGATCGAGGCAATGGAGCGGGGCGAGCCCCTTCCCTCCTCAAACGGCACATCGGCGACGGCTGAGCCTGCAGCTGACCTTCCGACCGCTCCGGTGCCAAGCTCGAGGATCACGTGGAATGGCGGCACGCTGACCAATGCAGAGCTGCAGATCGTGGCAGTGCTGAACCGGCACAAGGATCAATGCCCGCTCAGCTGGGACTCGCTGGCAGACAAGGCCAACGATCCGTCGACGCCCCCGGATCTGAAGGAGGCGATCAACGGATTGCGGCGCGACCCAGAGCTCTTCTACGCGATTGGCTCCCAAGGCGACGGCCGCTGCGGAGGCAAGATCAAGGAGAAGGATCTGTCAGAGTTTTCCGACAACCACTCGCAGGTTGCTACATTCCAGGAGCAGCAGGCGCACAGCTACGAGCAGAACTATATTCCATCCGACGGCACCGGGAATGGACAACCGTCGGTCATGACCTTGTGTGATGCATTGCGCGAGCTGTACAAGTATTCTGACTATCTGCCCAAGAATTTGAGCCTGGACGATTTCAAGGGGATCGTCGACGGCAACGCCAAAACCGACAAGTGTCCGCCCCAGGTGATCGCCGCGGCCCAATACTTCCTCGATCATCCGGACAACTGGAAGCAGTTGTACGGTGGTGCGATCGATAAAGTCCACAAGGAAGACTTCCTGCAAGTCGCCTCGTCGTCGATGAACCTCTCGCAAAGCGAGCTCGACACGCTCGGCACGATCAACAAGAATCAGAATGCCTTCTTCGGGGGCGGCGTCCTGACACGAGAGAAGTTGGCCAGCATGGTGGGCGACAAAACTCTCGACCCGAAGGTACGACAAGCGGCGTCACAGCTGCTCTCGGATCCCGTGTTGTTCGGCCTGCTAAACAATTCGATTACGGGCTACAAGACCCATCACAAGTTCTTCGACTTCGGCGGCGGGCATACGGTCGATTCCGGCAATATCAGCAGCAACGACTTTACGCACTTCTACAGCAACATGTCGGCTGCGAACCACACCGTCCAGCAGACAAAGACCCACCTCCCCAAGACCGTTGCCGATCAGAGCGCTGTCGCGGACATGATGGCAGGCGTGGTCGACCAGCCCGACATCAAGTCTCAGAAGAAGAACGGCGGGGCCTTCATGCATGCGCTCGACGGCGTGGCCAATGTGGGCTCGAAGGTGCTTGATTGGACCGCCACGGCGGTCGGTTTGCTCGGTTTCATTCCGGGGCTGGGCGAACTGGCCGATGCCGCATCAATGGTGATCGAGTGCGAGTCGCAAGCAGCGAACCTTTTGCACACCGCCATTAGCGGGGGCAATATGAAGCAAGCGCTCGAAGAAGCTGGCCTCAACGTCGCGGCGCAGGCCGTTGGCTGCATCTCTGGGCCCGAGGTCAAAATCGCGATGCGCGAAGGGCTAATGAAGACAGTGATGGAAGGGGCCGCGACGACCGGAATCGACCTGACGGTCTCGCAGGCGCAATCCTATGCGGACAACTATTTGGACGACCTGAAGACGAGGCTTGAAACCGAGCCGGCGTAAGTCGGCCTTGAATGACCATCGTCGCCATCGGGAAACACACCGAAACCAGCCATGACCTTGCATCAACTCTTCCAACATCCGAATGACGCATCGAGGCGTCTCCCCGATCATGAAGACGATCGCACTTGTCGACCCATCGACCTTCCTGCTTTCGCGAGCGCGTCAAAGCGTCTCGTCACGAGACGATCGGCAGGGCAAATTGAAAGGTCGCGCCCGGCCCTTGGTTGCGGACGATTGCCAGGCGCCCTCCGTGAGCTTCCACGATCGAACGACAGATCGAGAGACCCATTCCAAGGCCGCTCGTTTTGGTGGTGAAGAACGGATCTAAGATGCGATCCCAATCTTCCTCAGCGATCCCGGCGCCGCAATCGGTCACGGAGAGCTGCACGCGCCCCTCACCGTCTCTGGATGATTGGATCACCAGTCCGCGCGCTCGATCGTCAACCGCTTGCATGGCCTCGATCCCGTTCGTCACCAGATTGATGATCACCTGTTGCAGCTGAATCCGGTCACCAAGAATCGTGGGAAGCATTGGGGTCAACTCGGTTCGCAAGGTCACTTGCTGATTGACCAGCTCACGTGTCACCAACGTGATGGCCTCCTTAACGACGTCATTGATATCGAGCGAGACCATCTCGATCTCACCTTTCTTCGCAAGCGCGCGGACCCTGCGGATCACCTCGCTTGCCCGGATCGCGTCTTTGACGATCCACTCCACCGATCTGCGCGCGGCGGAAAGCTCAGGAATTTCGTGCCCCATCCAAGCGAGGCACGCATCGGCGTTGCTGACAATGGCGGAGAGCGGCTGGTTTACTTCGTGGGCGATGGAGGCTGTTAGTTCCCCCAGCGTCGTCACGCGCGATACATGCGCAAGATCCGCCTGTGCCTTCCGCAGCTCTTGTTCGGCCTGATCTGCGCGGATCTTCGCGGTGATGTCGGTGCTGACGCCTCGGTAGCCGAGAAAGTTGCCGCTTACATCAAAAAACGGCTTGCCGCTGGTCCGGACGTAGATCGGAGTCCCGGTCCTATTGACGGCGCGATAGATCAGATCGCGAAATGGCAGATGTGCGTCTAGCGTCGCCCGATGCTGCCGCCACTTCTCGGGGTCTTCTTCGACGTCGCACGCAATTTCCCAGCGAGGCAAGCCGATGAGCCGTGTGGCCATGATGCCCGTAGCGCTGGCGTGCTCCGATAAGTGGGTGACCAAGTGGTCCGGCCCGGTCTCCCAGAGCCAGTCGGAAGCAGTTTCGGCGTAGTCACGAAAGCGCTGCTCGCTCTCACGCAGCGCGGCAAGGGTGTTTTCCAACCGTTCCCTGGCTGCGTGTTGCTCGGTGACATCCATATGCGTTCCGATGAGTTCGACGGTGTCGCCATCGCTTCCCAACACAGCGTGCGCAACTGAGTGTATGTGCCTTATCGTGCCATCGGGAAGACGGATTCGGAAATCATACTCGAAGTTACCTGCCTTCTGTTCGATAGCCTGACGCTGCACTTCCTGCTGCTGCGCCAAGTCATCTGGATGAATACGCGACCGAATGGCCTCAAGCGATACAGGCTCGTCCGGATCGAAGCCAAACAGACGACTGACTTCGGCGGAGCGATACGCAAAACAGTGACGACGGCAGTCCCAGGACCAAGTGCCCGTGCGACTGAGCTGCTGCGCGTCGGCCAGATAGGCCTCGCTACGGCGCAACTGCTGTTCCGTCTGCTTGGCTGCCGTGATGTCCGTCGCCGCCCCGACGAACTCGATATCGCCAGACGCGGTTTTCGTGGCCCGTGCCAGCGTGTGAATGTGCTTTACCAACCCGTCGGGCATCTGCAGTCGGTATTCATGCTCGAAATCCTGGCCTTGAAACGCTCGATCTAGCGTCTCTTGGACGGCAGCCTTATCTTCTGGGTGGACGCGGTTAAGGACGTGTTGCGGTGTCACTTTCGTCTCCGGATCGTATTGGAAAATCCGAAAAACCTCCTTAGACCAAAAGACCTCGCCGGTGGCGACGTTCCAGCCGAAGCTGCCAGTATGGCTCAATTCCTGCGCCTGGGCCAAATAGGCTTCACTCCGCTGCAGAGCAAGTTCAGTCCGCTTCTGCTCGGTGATATCTTCGCAAGCAATGAGGACGATGGGCGTGTCATCGGCCCACAGCATGGCCTTGGCGTTTTCGCGCACCCACAGCACCGAACCGTCCTTCCTGATCTTCTGGATGTCCCAGGTGTGCGATTGGCCGATATTTGTAAGACACTGCCCGATGCGTCTGCGAACGACCTCACGATCTAATTTCAGAAAGACATTCAGCACGGATAGGCCGACCAGCTCCGCAGGAGCATAGCCGAGTTGAGTCGCGCCGAAAGTATTGACGTTGAGGACCGTTCCGGCTTCATCGACCATGAAGTACATGACTGGATTATGCTCAAAGATTGCACGCCAGCGTTTCTCGCGGTCATGCAGATCGGCCGCTCTGTGCCGTAGCTTGGCTACGGCCTCACGCGCAGCCTCCCTTTCGTGGCGGACTTTTCCGATCAGGTGCGTTCCGACAATTGAGGCGGTTAGAAAGGTGACAATCACCAAAAGGTCCTGAGGGTCATCGATCCGGAGACTGAACGTTTGGGGCGCAAACAAGTAGGCTAACGCAGCGACGGCGCCGATAGAAAGCACTGACGATGCGATGAAGCCGCCCACTAGCGAAAACAGCAATATCACAACGAGATAGGCGAACGCCGTCGCTGCGAAAGGGCTGTGAATATACAAGGACATGAGCGTCACCGCCGCTAGCGTAACGCTTCCGAAAACCAGCTGCATCGCTGAACGTCCGAACGTGGTGAGCTGGTTAGACATGCTTGTAGCGGTCCGGCCCTTCGAGCGGGAGAGGTTAACAATTGAGTAAAAATACAGCAATTCATTTCGACCCCGATAGGTGCTCCTGAGCGGTTTCGAGATCGGCGACTGAACAGCACAGCCGAAGGAAGGCGTATTACAAACCTTCGTATAGTTCTCTTAAACCTATTAATATCGAACGCTCTCATCGGACAATTAAGTCTTGGTATTCACGCCGCTTGCCTTTCTCCGCGATGGTAGAAGCCCGATGCTGCAGCCGGATTGCCTCGGAGCCGGCAGAAGGGTCGAATCCAATCGCGGTTGATCCGATGCATGGCCGCGGGTCTTCGCCATGTCGCGAGAGCTCCGATGAGTAGCGTTCTCAGGGCAACTCTCCAACGTTCTCACGATCACGGCTTCGATGCGGGCATCGTCAATCGTGCGCGGCGCGCCGGAGCGCGGCTCGTCGTGCAGTCCAGCCAACGCGCTGCTCCATAAAACGCCGCCGCCACTTGCCTACGGTCTGCCGGTCCAGCCCCAGCTTGGCTGCCACTTCCGTGTTCTGACCTCCTTCCGCACAGGTCAGCACGATCCGGACTCTTAGAGCCCGCGCCTGCGCCGTTCCGCCGCATCGTCAGCGACGTCGGTCCGGCGCGCTCGTGGTCGCTCAGTATCGGAGGGCAAGTTGCTGGACCGCCATTGGGGTCTCCGTCGCTGCTTGCCTCCATCCTTGGCACAGCGACGCGAATCTACTGCGAATCCAGCTAGACCCTTGCCCCTGGGAGGCTTGGCTCGGGATTGCCGTGAATGTTTCCCCGACGTTGAGCAGTTCTGCACGTGGGGCTTGCCCTAGGGCACTCATTGGCTAAGTCCGATGCCTCTATCACTCCCGCCACGGCCAGTCCGACACGACCCAAATCGATCAAGAAGAGAACACAGTTGTTACACGGTTTGAGTAGCTTAGCGCCGGACCCGGTCTGTCCTGGACAGGATTTTGGTGCTAGTGGTTGTCTAAAGGTTCACTGAAAGTACTTTTGCATGCCGTGGCAAGCGATGGAGCCGGACCATCTTCCTGAAGTTCGCGCCATCGCAGATCGCGTCCACCTGAACTACCCAGAGGATGAGGTCGTTTTCTCCGAGCGGCTGGAGCTGTACCCTGAGGGATGTTTTGTGCTTGAGCGCCCGCGGGACGGCCTGGCCGGCTATATCGTCAGCCATCCTTGGCACTTGAAGAACCCTCCCGCGCTGAATGTGTTTGTGGGCGCCGTGCCCGAGCCGGCATCGACCTACTATATTCACGACATCGCGTTGTTGCCGGAAGCGCGCAGCAACGGTGCGGCGTCCGAGGTCGTGCTTAAGCTGGTCAGATACGCGACAAAGGCCGGCTTTCCCAACCTCTCGCTGGTCGCTGTCAGCAATTCAGCGAAGTTCTGGGAGAGGCACGGGTTCCGGACGCTCGATGACGCGGATTTGAACCAGAAGCTCGCAAGCTATGACGCACGGGCAAAGTATATGGTCCTTGAACTAACATGATCTGCAGCGGGTACTGTTCAAGCCGCGGATCGTGCGCGGCAATCGCCAGTTGATGCACCTGTCACTCCGTCAGAGGTTTCGAGCCGGCGCGCAGATTGACCGGCATTGATCGGCTCGGAACGTCGAACATCTCAGAATCCAGAGCCGAGAGCCCTGAGGGCATGGATGGATGCGCAATCCTGCTGGACCGGGCGGCCAACTGTTCAGCTCTGTCATGCAGCGGATGGCCCCTGAGGTTCGCCAAACGCCAACCTGGACATGTGCTGTCTTGGTCAACGGGGCGGTTCGGAACGACGGCTCAATAAGTAACGCAGATCTGATGGAGCAGATCTACATCGTTGGGCGGTCGGTCGGGCTGGTTCATCGGCTGCCATGCGACACACCCTCCGCTCAGACGAACAAGCAACGGTACGCTTGCGTGATTAGGACGGGCCTGACGTCAAAAACTCGATTGCGTCCAAGCCTACTCGTATTGCTGGTGATGACATCATCATCGTGTTCTTGGCGATCTTACACTCGCTGATGAGGTGAGATGCTCGAGTCGTGCGTGTTGCCACGATCGCGATAGCTGGTCCGCAACTGCGGGGACAGATGCGTGACGTCTGCGTGTGTCAGATTACAGTCAGCTGGAGGTTGTATTGGTCCACGAAGCTTGAACGGCAAGAGCTCCCAAGAGCTCCGTAGTAACAAATCTGCCAATAGGAGCGAGAATCTGATGTATGGCCACAGCATTTCAGCCAGCCAATCCGCAGGCGCTAGCCGGACTGATGAATCAGAGGAGTCAGGCGATAGCCAGCGCTTTGAGGGAACCCTTGCAGGCATGGAGCCAGGCAGTTCGTCGTCGGCCAACACGCGGCCATACTCTCTCGTTTCCACCCCACCCATTGAGGAGATCCAAAGAGATACCTTCGACAGAGAAGTGAGGGAATTTTTCGGCGACGACATCAAACACATCGCCGATAATCCACAAGAGTACTCGGATTTTGTATCCACAAAAGCTGAGCGCGCGGCAATGGTCGCGAGAGGCTACGCCAGCACGCAAGAGAATCCTAAGAGGGAGGCAAAATTTTTCCGCTATCGATTGGGCGACACAACTGTTGGGCTTCTAAGAGCAGGAGGCCCCGTTCGCGTTAGAGGGGACCGGCTTCAGCAACAATTCGGACGCAATGAGTTCACGTCCGTTGTAGATCTTCGGCTTAGCCATCCGCTTGTCGAGAACGCAGGCGATATTCTGCTGGAACATCAACTTCGGCAAGACGGCGATCAGCCGTTGGTCATGTCACGTCCTGCCTTAACAGGCGTGGAACCCCGTCTAGCGGAGATGGGGTTTGTTCATATGGGTGGCAATTACTGGGTTCTTGATCCGACCCAGCATCCCGAAAAGTGGACGAAGAACGCTGACGATGAATGGCAGCGGTCAGACAAACCTGCACTGTATCTTTCAAAGGCCGAAGGCGGTGATGGCGATACTGAAGCAGGTGTCGAGGCGTATTCGAGTGAGGCAAGCATAGAGACAGACTCGTCTGGCGATGACCCTTCTTGGTATCTTGAGCGCGCTCTTAGATTGGGCTGAGTATTGCCCGTGAAGTGGGTCGCAACGACGAGGTCGTACCTGAACGTGATTGCTATCTCGTCGTTGCTATCTCGTCGTTTAAGCGGTGGTGGTGCGAGCCCCCAGCGAGTGGCAGATGCCATCACTTGTGACGATGTAAGATCGCGCGCATCGATGGCTTCGCATAATGCGTCGTCCGTGAGAAGAGTGCGAAAAACCGCTGAGCGGGATTCGGTTTTTGGCGCGCTGGTGGGTTTGAGATTGCGGGCTTTCGAGAGTTGACGCCTCGAAAGCCTGCAAGTCCATTCTCAAGATAGCCTCGAACTCAAGATAGCCTCGAATCAGCAATCGTGATTCCGTCGTCGCAACGGAAGTGATGCAACCGAAGCAATCGAAGACGACTGGAAGGTGATCGGTTTCGGGGCAGGCTGCATCAGATCATCGATATCAAGCATGTGCCGGCGCAGCTTGGCGGCAAGACCGACTGGGACTGGGTCGATCGCGAGATCGCACCGTCTACGGCCAGAAGGGCCGGCCGGGGGATCGAGAGACGGTTCGTCATCGGGCTGCTGCTCAAGCACCTCTCCCGCTTGTCCGACGAGGGCAAGCGCGAGCTCAGCCCATCGAGCCGTGATCGGCCACATGACCCCGCCATGGAATTTCCGTCCGGACACCCGCAACAGAAGGGCAGCCGACGCATAGCCGCAATACGCTTACCACCTCCGGGCGCTGCGCGACAACGAGATGCTGATCGCTTTTAGGCCGAGCCAGCTGAGTACTTCACTGCCCAATGGAAAGTGACGACGCCCAAAAGGAACCCACGCGTGGAGAGGCCCCCACGCGTGGGCGCTTAGCTCGGCATGGCACAAAGGCGCCGGTCAACGATGACAGCCGACGCGTCCTCCGCCACGAGGTCACCCGCGCACACTCATAATTGCCCGAACCGGCTACCCCATTCGCACCGCTCAAGCTCGCAGCCAGCGCCGCCTCTCACCCGACGCCTAGGGTTCGGCCTTCCGCAACCGGCAGCCGTGATGTACGCACGGAGTCGATTGCCGCATTTTTGACGGAACGAGGCTGTGCCGTGGTTGTCACCACGCAGAACATGCCACGAGCTTGCAGGCCCGACTCATTCCATTTTCTGTGTGGTGACTGTCGTCAAATGCCGCCCGTTGGGGTCCCTGTAACGATTGGCGAGGCTTTGGAACAAGTCCTCCATCTCCTCTGACTGAACAGTAAATTCTCCATAGTTTGGATCAAAGAGTGTGGTTCTTCCACCCTGCGCCGCTGTTGCAACTGTGTGTGAGCCTCCTTCGGCGAAATACAAAGTGAGCAAATACTCCGATCCGTCGTTGGTGATCTTCCCAAGCATGCGCGAGACGCTCGAATGCTCGCCGAATTGGTAGACCTTCTCCTTTCCGGATGGTCTCAGGCCTGCTCGCCGAAACATGCTGTTTTGTGCCTCTAAGTCTGCCTGAGAATCTCCTAATCCCTCGAGTCGCAACTGGTCCTTGCCGTCTTGATACTCCTCCTGCCGCTCAGCCGCTGAATAGTACATTTGTGATCCGGGTGTTAGCGCACTCATTCGAGTTGATGGGCTGTTGTGGAGATTGCGGAGCCACTCCGCAGTCAACCCGACGCAGATGCCGTCTACATTTGCCTCGTGCAATTCGGCCGTCCTGTAGTCGAACAGGGGGGTGATCGGCCTCGCCGTAGAGGATGTACCGGGATCATGTGCATCCGTGGCCTGTGGCGTGCTGACGCAGCACCCCATTTTGTCGGGCAACTCCCCAGGTGGCAGCCTCCTCCGCGAGGTGAGATTTTGCCTGTTTCTGCCAAATGGCAGCCTGTCGAATTCCATGACAGGAGGTTGGGAAACGAGCGAATACGGCCGTGTTGGCGCCGAAGACAAAGTTGCATGGGGATCTGCCACCGATCGGGACGACATGCCCGCCAATGTTTGCCGAAAGCGGTCGCTGTCCATCGACTGAGTCGGCTCGTGAGCATGGTTGAGGAATGTGGATGGGCCACTGATTCGATTGTGCATGGCGATTTTCGCTTCCCTTTGGCGTCAAGTCTCTTCGCAGAGAACTCGGGCTGCTTAGGTCCGGCTGCGAATGATACTCAGACAAGCTGATCCCAAGCTGACCGGCAGGCGTTGCTCAGCTTAACAGAGCATGACGAAGACAGAGCCTGAAGCCGGGTATTGTCGCGCGACCGGGCATCCGACGGAGCTTGGACGGCAGCAGCATCGTATATAGGCAGCGAGCGCGACCCGTGGTGATGGCGGCCCATGTCAGGCAGACGATCCCTGGGATCTCGATAGGTGCTTGCAATCAAGCGATGGCAAATCAGGTTCGCGATGGATCGTAGATAGAAAGAAAGCACTGTACTTTTCGTGTCGATTTGAAGCGCATCATCCGCCGCTTCTTCGGCGAGCAAGCTAGCGGGAGTCGGAAAATTCAACGAAGCGCCTCATGATGCGCGCGAACTCTTGCAATTGCGCCACGCTGATAGGTGCATGAAGTCTGATACCTGCAAGGGTCGTCTCATCACCGGATTATGGTTCAGTCCAGAAGATGCAATCAGGCCCACCAGGGTCTATTCATCGTTGTCGAGCGCCGTACCAACGGCGAAGTCGTCAGGCTAAATGGATCGAGTGCGCGTTCGATTCCGCTCCTTTCGAGAGAGCTTGAATCGTACGTGACGTTACATTGTACGATCTTAATCGCATGAACCCGGACCAACGCTGGTTGTGACAATTCAGCCGATTGACTGCCCACTGGTGCGAGCTTCAATGGTATGGCCAACTTCTATCGCAAGAGGTGAGAGACCTGAGAGAACAATGACCAATGCCGGCGTATTGGGGAGTGGATTTTGCGCCGGCGGTTACCGAACTCGCAGAAATATCGACGATAAAGTTGGTCCAGGGCTCGGCGCGCTTGCTCCGGCAGATCCGTGCCCCTGCCGGGATTTCAACTGGATGGGCGCAAGGAAAGCCACACGAGGTGGGATATCTCGATCCAACCATCATTTCGTCGTGGGCTGTGTCGCCTTTATCGCTCAGTCATCCGAGAGCATGCACGACCGAGAACATGCATGAGTAAGCCCTCATGAAGAACACAAATCGGCGGTCCTGCGTCGGAACGCTCTTTGTTCCGGCCATTCCGGAGAACCCTGCAAATGGTTGAATCATACCCGGAGAATATACAGAACCTGCGCGCTGCAATCCCAATTGGCGGCAGGGTCTTGGAGATAACGACGACAACGGGCTGCGTCGTCGGATGTTCTTATTGTCCTCAGGACAAGTTCGCCGAACGGCAAAGAGCCGTGTCCCGCGCAAAGCATCTTCGTCTCGAAGATTTCAAGAGGTGCCTTTCGCACGTACCGGCAGCTGTCGACATCAGCTTTGCCGGGTACTCAGAGCCCTGGCTCAATCCGGCTTGCACCGAAATGGTTGAGCATGCCTACGCAGCTGGCCATGGCATCCGAATTTTCACGACACTCGCAGGAATGAACGAACGGAATTTACGACGCTTGCAAGCGCTGCAATTCCGAGTTTTCCTGGTGCACGTGTTTGATGACGGCACCTACATGAACAGTCGCCTGGTCAGGCGCAAGTATGTCGATTTGATGCGTCAACTGGTCGACGCAGACATTCCATCGATGCTGTTCATAGTCATGGGTGAGGTTCATCCCGAGCTTGTCGACATAATCCCCGAGGAAGCGCTGGTTCGTTCGCGTCCGCTGAGCAGCAGGGGCGGAAGCGTCGATCCAAAGATCGTTGAGGCACGACAGCCGATCGCCGGGGCACTAACATGTGTCGACGAACGAGAACATCGTAATGTTCTTCTCCCAAACGGCGACGTCACCCTTTGCTGCATGGATTTTGAGCGACGCCACATCCTGGGCAATCTCCTCCACGATGAATATCAAGATCTCTTCAAAGGACCGACTTTTCGCAAGATTGTCGATCGCATGAACGGGGGGGACGGTTTTCTTCTCTGCCGGATATGTGAATTCGCTAAGCCAACGGCATCGGCATGCTGATTTGTGAGGGAACCGACGCCCTGCCCTGGCGCACACCTCGCGCGAAGGCGCGTCGCTCGAAGCGAGACTCCGCCCGACCCAGCTGCTCTGTTTGAACCGTTTTGGCTCGTGCATGTCAACAGCTGTGGCCAAATTCATCAGGTCATCGGTCACGACGTTCGTGGGCGAAAGATTTTTACTCTGCAAGCGCCCACCCAATCTTTTGAGGCTAATCGACGCACATGCATTCGGGCATGCGGACTTTCAGCACGGGCACTTTAACAGCCAGGCAATGACCGAGTTTCCAAAAGGGCGTCCGGGACGAGCCAAACGCGCCGATCGGTTTTCGGAACAGGTAGAATCTCTCGATGGCAAGGCGAGTGACGGTTCTCTTCTATGGCCTGTTCATGGACCCGGAAGGCTTGATGGCAAAACGTCTTCGTCCGGCCGATTTCAGAGGGCCTATCTCGAGCGGTTTGCGCTGAGGCTATCAAACCCTGCAACGTTGGTGGCCTATCATAACGGTCGGGTTTACGGCACAATCGCTACGCTCACCCATGCCGAACTAGATCGGCTCTATTCAGAGCTGAGCGTCGTAGCCTATCGACCCGAGCCTGTCCTCGCCCGACTTGCCGACGGCACGGCAGAGCTGATGCTTTGCTTCAATCTTCCAACGATCCCGCACGACAGGACGACCGATCCGGGCTATGTCGCTGATCTGCGGGCGATCGTGCGGAAGGTCGGCTTGCCGGAGTTGTACATGGTCAGCATTGGCAAGGACGAATAAGGGTTATGATGGCACCTCGCGACGGGGCTTGCGCCAACGGCAATCGCGGCCGGACACATCGCGCTGAGGCGCTGAGCCTCATCGCTTGACATGAGCCGCAATCGGGGGACCGGCCCCAAACCAGTGCAATATCCCGGCCTACTGCCTACTGCCTTGCGTGACCGTCCGTACTGAAGGTGTCAAAGGAGCTTCCATTCCAGCGGCAATGAGATGCCGTTCAGCGCCGCTGGCCGCCCGCCCTATTGGCCAAGCGCTTTAGGGTTGGCGGTACGGTTCTTTTTCAAAGTTCTTAGCTCGCTGCTTCGGTGGATTTGAACATGCTCACGCTCATTCACGCGAGCGCGCGCTCAAGGGACTTGAATCGCACGGAACGTCATATTGTACGAGTTTCAAAGTAGGTCGCGACGGTCTGACAAGGCGTACGTTCGACGCTGGCGATGACAGCTCTCATTAGCCGTCTCGACCTGTCCTTTATGGGCACGTCGCCATGAGGCATGGCCGATGTCCCTTGCCACAGGTGGGGCAATGACGTCCAACGCCGTTGACGTTTGTGTAGTCGGAAGTGGTGCAAGCGGCTCGATCGTCGCCCACGAGATCGCCAGAAACGGATTCCGGGTACACGTCCTCGAAGCGGGCTTGAAGCTTCCCACTGGCACCTCACTGGCGACGGTCCAAAATGGTATTGACGCCGCCCTGGTGCGGTCCCCGACCGGTACATTGAGGCCGATCGGCTGGCCGTGGACCGTGTCGACGCCCGGTGGTGGAATGACACTCTACGCCGGCATCGCATTCCGATATCGCAAGGTTGATTTCGACGCGCGAGCGCATGTCGCCCCTGACGCGCTCGACCCGGTCTGGCCCATCGACTACGGCGAACTACGTCCCTATTACGAGGAGCTCGAACAGCGGATCGGGGTCGCGAGGTTGGCTGGCGCGGATCCACTCGAACCGCCCAGTGATCCCGCCGTGCTGCCACCGCACAGATATAGCTTGCAGGGCGGATTGATCGCTACGGCGGGCGGACGCCTGGGCCGGCAGCCGTTCCCGACCCCGCTGGCGATCAACTCGGTCCCCTACCGCGGCCGGCCGGCCTGTGACTGGTGCGGCCCGTGCAACGAACACCCGTGTCCAAGCGGCGCGCGTGCCGATGCGGACTCACCATTCACCGACGTCTGCCTGCCACCCGGCGCCCTGTCGGTCAGCTCGGGCAGCAAAGCTGTGCATATCGAACTTGGCAGCGTCAGCCGCGCCGATACGGTCGAATGGTTAGACACCGTCACCCGGCAACGCGCACGGATCCATGCCCGCTGCATGGTGCTCGCCGGCAACGCGATTCAATCTGCCGCCTTGCTGCTACGCTCAGTGCAGCGAGCGGCCCCCAACGGCATCGGCAACGCCACGGGCATGGTCGGCAGGGGCATCTGTTTCAAGATCAGCGGCTACGTCTCTGGCACCATCACAATGAATCGGCTGCCTTTGCATTCGTCCGGCGGACCGTTCTCCACTGTTGCGATGACCGATCACTATCTCGACAGTGATGCGCCCTCTGGCCTCGGCGGACTGATTTACGAAGCCAGTCCAGCAGATCGGGCGGCCGGCGAGGGACAGGTGCCGCTAAGAGTACACTTCCTGGCGGCCGATCAGCCCATGCGCAGCAACGCCGTTCGACTGGCCAACAGTCGCGATCGGCTCGGTCTGCCCAACATCATTCTTGAATACCGCACCCATCCGCTGGACAAGCGCCGTCTCGGCTATTTGTCCCAACGCGCATCGGACGTGCTGGCCGAGGCAGGCGTGAAAGAGATCGATTACGAGGATTCCAACTATCAGTTCGGTAGCGGCCATCTGCATGGCGGCTGTCGAGCGGGTGTTGATCCAAAGGAATCCGTAGTCGACCGCTGGGGGCGCGTGCACGATATCGACAATCTCTATGTCGCGGACGGCGGGTTCTTCCCGTATCCCGGAGGCGTCAACCCGACCTTCAGCATTCAAGCGAACGCGCTGCGGATCGCTCGGAGAATCCTCACGCAGCTGGCCTGACAGGCCGCGACGATCGGAGAATTGTTGATGTTCACCAGCACACCCCACGGCACGTTGGCCGCGACGGATACGCACAAATCCGCACTGCGCCGCGCGTTGAGGATCACTGCGTCGGAGAAATGGGATCTCAATCGGCGTTTTCCCCTCGTCATGAGCCATGCCTCCGGTGCGCATGTCTTTGATGTCGATGGAAGACAATACGTGGATCTCACCTCCTGTAGCGGGGCTGCGCCGCTTGGAGCTGGGTATCAACCGGTCGTCGATCATGTGACTGCGGAATTGCACCGCACCGGCGGCATCCTGCCCGGGCCGTTGTCCGTGCATCGGATCGAATTGGCCGAGCGGCTAGCGGAAATAATCCCGCTTGCGCAGCGCTCGATATTTTTCCGCACTGGCTCCTGCGCCACGACCGCCGCAGTCCGCCTTGCTCGCACACATACCGGTGTGAACCTGGTGCTTACCAGCGGATATCACGGTTGGCACGACTGGCACTTGCAGGACCGTCCGGGGATGGGACTACCCGACCGGGACCTGGACAGTATCGACTTCCATTACGACCTTGACTTGCTCAAAAGATTGACCAAAACGCAGCGCGTCGCTGCTGTGATCATCACTCCCGAGGTCAACTTCTTTCCGCCCGAATATCACCGGGAATTGCAAAATCTCGTGCACCAGTACGGTGCCCTGCTCATCCTAGACGAGGTGATGACGGGATTCCGCTATGGCCTCGGCGGCTATCACACCGCGATCGGGCTTGCGCCCGACCTGATCACACTCAGCAAGGGACTAGCCAACGGCATGGCATTATCGGCGGTGGCTGGTCGGGCGGACGTGATTGCCGCCGCCGAAAAGACATACATGGGCAACACCTATCAACGCGAGATCACCCCGTTCGCTGCCGCCCTGAGCACCCTCGACGCGCTGAGCGACGGCACCGCGCTCGCCCGGATGCACCAGGTTGGCGAGGACCTCATCAAAGGCCTCAACGAGGTCTTCGCCCGCCATCGGGTTCAGGCGAGCGCGTTCGCATGGCCGACCATGTTCGACGTCGTGTTTGCCAATGCCGAGCTCGGTCACACATTCTTTCAGGAAATGTGGTCGCGCGGCTTCCTGATGCAGTACGGTGGTCGTTTCATGCCGTCCGCCGCGCTCTCCGATGCCGACGTGCAAGGTGCGATTGATGCCGCCGGACAGGCTCTGATGGCGGCACTGGCCCGGGTGGACGCAACTTGCGACAACCCGGATCCGATCGCCGCTGCGGTGCGGTTCGCCGGTGATCACTTCATCGCAACGCCGGACACCGTCCGGCGGTGGGTCACCGCTGCGAGCCATCCATGAACACCAGCAGTCGAGCAGCGGATACTCCCATGCCCAAGGCCGACCTGTTCTCCACCTCGCCGGTGCTGCTCGGCGGCGAGCATCGATCCGGCACCACCTTGTTGAGCGTCGTGCTGGACTCCCATGCCGATCTGGTGGTCGGGCCGGAGATCGACTTCCTAGAACCGCCGAACCTCGGGCCGCACATTCTAGGAGCGACCGACCTGCTCGCAGCTAACGATTCCCGGGTCAGCGGCACCACCAAAAGTGCGATCGACCCCTTCTGGTATGACGGCGCGCATTTCGTGGTGCAATGCCAGCGGTTCGGCCTGAACTTCGATGATGTGCGCAAGCTTGTTACCAAGGTGATGGACGAGACGGCTGGCGATATCATTTCGTTCGCCGACAGATGCAGGCTGATCAACGAGATCGGTGAGTTCCGTAAGGTACGAACAGGGGCAAGGCGCTGGGGACTGAAGCTCCAACGCAAGATCACCCAAATCGACGTCTTCGCACAGCTATGGCCCGATGCGCATTTCGTGCACATCGTCCGGGATGGTCGGGACCTTGCCGCCTCGCATTTGAAAACCGTGCCAGACTGGGGATACCGAACTGTGGCAGAGGCCGCGCACGGCTGGCTTGAAGTCGTATCTCGGCCGCATCTCCTCGCGCCGCCGGCGCGCTATCTCGAGGTGCGCTATGAGGATTTGGTGACTCGCCCTCGTCCCAGCCTCATGCAGATTTTGGATCACCTGCAGCTCCCCTGGGATGAAGCCGTGCTGCGGCACGCCGAACATAAGCACGCGCTGTTCGAAAGGCCGCACGGCCATCCGGCAGCCGAGTCCGCGGGCAAACCGCTGCACGCAGGCCGCCTTGGCCGGTACAGGCAGGATCTGACGCTGACGGAAGTCGCGGAATTCGAGCGCATCGCCGGCGGCGAATTGGCTCGGTTGGGTTATCTGTCGACCTCGAGCCCGGCCATCGACGCATGAATCCTACCGAGATCTCCCCCCCATCTAAAGGATTACCGCGCGGCTACTTAAGGCTGCTCGTCGGGCGCACTGTGTCGGAATTGGGATCCGAAGTGACGGTGCTGGCGCTACCGCTGACGGCGATCACTCTGCTGGGAGCGGGCCCGGCTCAGACCGGGTTGTTGCTTGCCTGCGGCCGGGCGCCGAACCTCGTCATTGGCCTGCTTGCCGGGGTGATCGTGGACCGCCTGCCACACCGATACATCCTGTTGACTGCCAATTTAGTGATGGCACTAACGCTTGCAACCATTCCGCTGCTCGCCAGCCTTGGCTGGCTCGGAATGGTCCAACTGTGTGCGGCAACCACGCTTGTCGGGACGGCTGCGGTGATCGGTGAAGTCGCCTATCTGGCGTGCGTGCCAACCGTCGTTGATCGCGCTCTACTCGTCAGAGCGCAGAGCTCCTGGCAACTCAGCAGATCTTGCGTGGTGACCGTCGGTCCGTTTCTGGCAGGCTGGCTGGTCACCGCGTTCTCCGCGCCAACCGCGATTCTCGCCGACTCGGCCTCGTTCGTGCTGGCCATCGTCTTGCTGCCGCTGGTGCCGACACGTACGGCCGAACCGCCGGAAACTGAATCGAGCTCGGTCATCAGTCAGATCGCGGAAGGACTGACGACCGTGTTTGGCAACCCGATTCTGCGGGCGGTTACGTTTGCGACCGGCACCTTCATCTTCTGCTACAACGCTTACTCTGCGGTTTTTCTGCTTTATCTGACCCAACATCTTGGTTTGGACGGTTGGACCACGGGCGTGGTTCTCAGCATCGGCGCACTGGGTGGTATTGGGGGCGCGGCCACCGCAGCGCGGGCTGGCCGCGCCATCGGCCTTGGGCCTGTGTTGATGGTTACCTTGGCGCTTAGCGGCGCCGGCATGACCCTGGCAGCACTGCTCACGCAGCCGCGGCCGGCTGCAGTGATTTGCGTTGCGCTGTCCCAGTTCGTGCTGTCGTTTGGTCAAGAGATCTACAACGTACACCAAGTCTCCGTTCGATACGCGCTGGCTCCGCCTCGGGTGCTGGGCCGCGTCAACGCGAGCATCCGCAGCCTGGTGTGGGGGCTTGCGCCGCTAGGCGCGCTGCTTGGCGGTGCGGTCGGCGCCGGGCCTGGCCTGCGGACTGCGCTAGTGGCCAGCAGCGCGCTGAGCGCGGCCTCCATGCTGTGGATCTGGCGATCGCCTCTGCGCCGCACCCACAGCTTGCACCTCTGATACCACGGACTGGCTGGCAGGACTGCGCATGGAGATCAACCAGCTCGGGGACCTCGAGTTGTGGCCGGGCCGGCTGACCTTGTGGCGCATCAGCGTGCCCGGCACGGCCAGATGGCGCCCGGACCCGCGTCGCCCGTCCTATGTTCAGGAGGAACACCTTCGCTGTTTCGAGAATGGCCGGCCAGCCTGGCTGGGCGTCGCGTTTGAATGGTCGGGCGAGGTCGATACGGCAGCACTGAGCTGCGCGATCCTTGGCTGGGTCGACCGGCACGAGGCACTACGCTGCCGCTTCGACAAGGACGGCACCGCGATCCACCTTGCGACGGTCGGCCCGGGCGCGGCAGCACTCGATCTGGTCGAACTCGGTGACTATGCCGATTCCCGCGAACTCGCCCGGACGCTAGAAGAAATGTTCGACACCGAGGCGAAACCGCTGAGCTGGCCACCGTATGTCTTCGTCACAATCAGCCGGCCCGAATGCACCACTCTCGTCATCGCCTCCGACCACTCGGTGACGGACGCCTACTCCATGGCCTCGGTACCCTACGAGATCAGGGAACTCTACTCCGCGGCGATTCAGGGCGTGGCCCCGCGACTGGCTCCGGCGCACAGCTATCTGGAGTACGCCGTCTCCGAGCGCGCCCGTGTAAGCGATCTGACCGACGGGGATCCGGTGATCGGACACTGGCGCGAGCTGATTGCGGCCACCGGCGGTCAACTGCCCGATTTTCCGGTGTCACTCGGTGCACCGGGCGGCGGCGCCGCCTTGCAGCAGACCAGACGGATCTGGCTATCTGACGCGGAAAGCGCAGTGAGGTTCGATCGGGCGTGTCGCGCCCAGGGCGGACATACAATGGCAGGCATGTTTGCGTGCCTGGCCTTGGCGGGGAAAGCGCTCGGCAACCAAAAGAAATTCCACTCCGTCGCTCCCTTTCACACGCGAAGCGCAACGCGATGGAAGAACTCGGTTGGGTGGTATGTCGGGATGAGCCCGGTAAGCTTCCCGGTGTCCGACACGTTCCCAGACCTGCTGCGCTCCGTTAGGCTCGAACTGAAGCGGGCCAATGAAACCGCGCAGGTGCCTTTTTCCAAGGCGATGGACGTGCTAGGCGCTGCATTGCGGGATCGCTTTATGGTCTCCTATATGGACGATCGGGTGGTTCCCGGATCGGATTGCTGGGCGCGCTGGCGAACGAGATTTTTGATAAGCCGTAGCATCGACCCGCAGGAGGTCTATGTGTGGGTCAGCCGGTCGCACGAGGGAATCTGCTTGAATTTCCGTCACCCCGGCACGCCGACCGCCCGCACCGCAGTGGACCGCTATTTCGCCGAAGTCGCGAGGCTGGCCAACGGGATCAGCGGTGCATTATCGCGGCCGGTCGTGATGGACGACTGACTTGGCTACC
Source organism: Bradyrhizobium ingae (assembly GCF_055791185.1). Lineage (NCBI taxonomy): Bacteria > Pseudomonadati > Pseudomonadota > Alphaproteobacteria > Hyphomicrobiales > Nitrobacteraceae > Bradyrhizobium > Bradyrhizobium ingae. The sequence goes on along the minus strand of NZ_JBVUBB010000014.1, from coordinate 96,231 downwards.
GGCGTACAAAAAGCTCTCACGTTTGCCGATCGAAAATCCGGTGTCCTAGGGACGTCCAACCGTAGCTGCGTTGGAGTGATGTGCGCCGTCGCGAAGAGACCGTTCAGCACGTTGGCTCAGCGCGACATCGACGATCATGGAAGCCTTGTGAGCGGCGATGTCATGGTGCCGCTCCTATGACATTGGCCGGTGTCCGGTCCGCGCCTCCCTCGGCGTAAAGGGTGGGCATGCAGCGCGGCCACTGCGCTTAGCGATGCAGCCCAGATTGATGTCTTCTTTTTTCTAGCGACCATTCTGTCGCGGGCTCATCAAAACGTTGCCCAGATTCCCACAGTCGACAGCAAAAGAGTCGTTCGACCCGCCAATCCACATGCAGTTTGACTGATTCTAGATAGCCAGCCGGGCGCGCGAGGCTGGCTCACTTCGGTTGGGCGGCTTCAGGCCAATCTGAGAACTCCATCTCGAACCGACCAAATCCAGCCGGCTTGGTCGTAAAGTTGACTGCCTTTCCTGACAGCGCCGCTAATGAGCCGGATGCGAACTTAAAGACCATCTTACCGGATGCTGCTATGCCAAGAGGTCTCTTATCCCGCATGACTAGGAAGGCGGTTCCCTCCAGAAGCTGTCCAACTGCAAATCCGTCGATCGCGTGGTGAATATCGAGAGACGCTAAAGACGTCCCTTTCTCACCATCCAACTCGCTGACCGAAATCGCCGTGATCGTGGCATCTCTCAATGGCCCGTCGGCCACGTGACAGGTATATTGAAGGCTGATGATGACGCGCTCATCCCGATCGCCCATTGGCTCTCGATCAACCCCGTCTGTCGAGCAGTCATAGCGCCGGATCGTGTCCGCACGCGCTCCCCCGCTCAGCCCGAGCAAACCCAAAGCGGAACATAGTACGATCGCGAGAAAGGATGTCTTCATCCGCTTATGCCTTCGTGGGATACCCTCCGCTTGATACCTACAACTTGACGCTGCGACCGATTCAAGCCCTCGGGTCGGATACCTTAGGGCGCTCCAGATCTGCATTTGTGGAAGCGTAAGTCCGTTCGTTCTCGGGTTCGCGGTCGAAGTCGAAGTCGCCGACGCCTCCCGCATCGGGCGTCGCACTGGAAGAACGAGGATCTCTTGCGGTTACGCCGCGATTCTTAAAAGCGGTGCATTTTACCTTGGGTTGGCGGGCTTATGAGGAAATCATACAGCCAGACCTTTCCCTGCCTGGAATTCGCGCTGCGTGTCCGTATTGGTCATCAATTTATAGGGCGCGTCGATCGAAAGGGAAAACCGAGACCGCCGGTCATGCTTCCTGAATTGCTGGAGGCGGCCAAAGCACAGGGACTGATCTCCGGCGAGATTGAGTGGACACCCCTTGCGACGATTGCGGCGATGATTGCGGAGCGCTACGCGGTGTTCGGCCTGAGGACGCCCTTTCCCCAGATAGCCAAAAGCCGCCCGAAAGGGGCGGCCTGCGCAACAGTTCACAGATCTGGGACGACGTATTCGGGACAGTTGGCTGGCAAATATTTTCGCGCAGCTTTTCGTCCTAAAAGCCGACCATTCCGCTGCAAAGCACTAGCGCGAACCGAGTAAGTTCTCGCCTCCGTTGAGGGAGGTTGAATTGTCAACTACAGCGATTGACACTAGGGGCGAGACCTATATCGCGCCGGTGATCGTAATACTCGGCGTTCTGTTCGCCGTGTTCTACCGCAATCCGCTACTCCTGACCGACCCCCAGATGTTCAGCGAGGACCTGTTCATCTATTTCAACGAGGACCGCCTGTTCGGCGTGGCCGCGCTGGTACGGCCGTATGCTGGCTATCTTCAGATTTGCTGCCGGATCATCGCCCTCATCACCGGGTTTTTCCCAGCTCGATATGCCGCAGAATTATATGCGACGTTCTTCGTCGGAACGATCTTCGCGACCGCAGCAGTGATCTATGCCTCGCCAATCTTCACCCGCTGGGGAAAAGTGCTTGCCGCCCTGGCATTGGTCTACTCACCGACCGGCTCGGAAACCCTATTCGGGATGCCTTACACCCAATGGATCATGGCACCGGTTGCCGGGCTGGCCTTGTACGAAAGTCCTGCGTCCAAGGGACGAATGGTGGTTCTGCTCGGCTATTTTGTCTTGATCGGCCTGTCGTCCCCGATGGTTATCCTTGCCGCACCGTTCGTGCTCTGGAAGACCTTCAGCGAGCGAACCCGCTACACGCTCTGGCTTTGCGCAATCACCGCGCTCTGCGTCGCCGTTCAGCTCCATGGCATCATCAGCCGATCCGCAGCGAATCCAGCCGATGGAACTGTGGTCGAGCGCGCCTTCGCGGCCAGCAGCATTTTCTATAGTTGGCTGACGGGTCCGCACTATCCGGGCTTTTGGATTGCGTTGGCGATATCCCTGCCGACATTCGTGCTCGCCGCTTGGTACCTCTGGGCCAACAGAACACAGCGAGCCATCATCTATTTCGTCGGCTACGGCGGGCTCGCACTGATCGCCGGTTGTTTGCAGGTCGACGCCTCGCTTCACGCCAATCAATTCCTGTTCGGCGCGAGATACTTCTATCCTCCAATAGTCCTGTTCGTTCTTGCCTTCATCGCAATCGAGCAGAAGACCGAGCGCGACCCTATCACATTGCCGATCGCCGCTGTCGCGTTAGGGCTCATCTACGCGGCGCGCATCACCAACATGAATGGTCACTTCACCAACCGAAATTGGACTGAAACGGCAGCATGCGTGGAGCACGGCGCCAAATGCATCACAGGGCTCAATCCCGGCAACACCGGCTCCGTGCGCGTGCCCTCCGACTCCGAACTTAAGACTATGTCGAGTGAGGAACGTATAGCCTTTCGCAATTCTCAAAGAACTCCATGAAGCGATATGCTCAGGGCGCGAGCGTCGCACTGATGTTTGCGTTGGTCATCGCGGTTGTCGCACTCGTCGCGCAAGCGGGGGGTTTTTAAGCGGTGATGTTGCTGAAATCGAGCTCGGATAGGACCGATCGCCGCGTTGCTGGCTGCGATGCGAATCCCGCATAGACGCGAAGTCGTGACATGCCGCCTTGACGCTCCTAGACAGCATCGGGAGACGTTGATAACCGTTGTGGTGTCAAGGCCTTAGTTTCTCTAAAATCAGCTTACGCGATAGCATCGCCGATATCGATCGGACTGTGATAGCATCCCGGACCAGGTATCCCAAGCAGCACACTCGTTTCGACCAGCATCGCGACCACTATGAGCGCCAACGCGAGCCTTTCGACCGAGCATTCTCCTCGCCAAACAGTTACGTCGCCCTTGAGCATTTCTTCGCCAATGCTGAACAAATGCAGAGGCTCGCCATTAAGGCACAGGTCTCGACGCTCGGAAGCAGGACGGACGTCGAATCTTGTCAAAAGGAGAAAACAATGATGAACGGCAGCGGAACATTGCGCATGGCTCTGTTGTCGATCGCGCTTACATCTTGCCTTGCGAGGAATGGGCTCGCAGCGCCCACAATTTCGGCATATTACCTGACTGGCCCCGGCGCAGAAAAAGGCACGCCGGACTACTACGCGAGTCTAGATAATCTCGAGGAGCTCAGCGAGAAGATCGAGCACGATCAGACGAATTTCAACAGCCTCGTGCTGTCGTTCGTGCAGCCCAGTTTGACCAAATACACATCGAACGATCTGACTTGCACGGGACTTTTTGGTTATATCTGTAGCAGTGACAAAGGCACAACCAAGGCTGTCTCTACGAAGAACAGAGATCCGAAAGCCGATTTCGAGACTCTCAAACGGATCGTCACCGATCTACGAGCCCATGGCGTGGAAACCTCCATAGCAGTCGGCGGATGGAATTTCAGTTGTTATCCCAAGATCTACGATGCGACGGCAGGAAAGAGCAATTCATGCGGCCCCGCGGATGAAGTGTATGATACCTTTCCGAACCCTTCGACGGAAATACCTCGTCCTCAATTTGAAAGCGGCATCATAGGAAGCGACGCGGACAGCGCATACAAGAACATCGTTGCGCTCGCAAATGATCTTGGGGTTGCGGGCATCGATGTCGATTATGAAGAGTTCTGGCACGCCGACATCAATGCCAAGTCTTGGACGTTGACTCCCGACAAACTCACGCCGCCCGCACCGACCAATGATGCGATGAAAGCGGAGATGCTAGACGACAAGGCCTTGATGCAGCTTGGCATCGGAGCTGACGTATTTGGCGACGCCATGAAACTCAATCCTGACAGCGACAAGCTTCCACGTGCTATGCCGCGGACGGTCGAGAAGTTCGCTGCGATTCTGAAATCGTTGGACAACGCGATCACAAGCATCAATCGATCCTTGAAGCTCAGCGTTGCAGCCCCTGCCAACGGTGGGATCCCGAATATGTCGGCCAATTGGGACACTGTCGCTCCGAACTCGGGCATTTATGGAGGTGTATGGCGAGGCGGCAATCTTTATGGCCTGATCTACAACACCGCCCTCCTCCACAAGGCGGAGATAGACAAGTTAAGCCAGGTCGGCATTATGTCCTACGATCTTGGTGAACTGGACTGTGAGCGCACCCGTCCCGGGACTCACATTCCATGTGATCTCGTAGGACAAGTAAACTATTACTATGCGCAGTCCGCGGTTTGGCTCAAAAATGGCAACGGACTGCCGGCAGATTCGAAGTTTGCAGACTTGCACGCAAATGTCTCAGGATCGAGGACCGGCGCTCGAGCCTCAATTCAGCCCCGCAAACTCCTGATCACGCCACCGATCACGGTCGGCTTTGAAGTGGGACAACCAGCAAGCGGGAATCTGCCACTTACCAGAGATGATCTGACGAAGATCATTGACGAGACAATCAAGCATTCTCGGTCAGGGATCATCATGTGGGATTTATACAAAAACGTCCGCTTCGATCGAGATCAATGGAGACCGAACTGGGCTAGCCCGAAGGACGTGCTGAAGGAAGCTTGCACGAAAATGGGGCTTTCCGGACAGTATTATAACTGCGAGGCCAACATCCCACGCTAGAGGAGATCCAGTTACTCAAGATCATATCCTGCTGCCTTGAAGGCGGGTTCTGCCGGCGTCAGTTTATCGAAAGCGAAAGCCGATAGCCTCCCACAGGGCCGCGATTGTCTGCTCGGCCGTGGCTTGCCAGATTGCCTGGAGCCGTGACTGCGATCGGGCGGGATAGCGACCTGCTAGATGCACATGAGTTTTGCCAATGAGCACGCTTGGATCTCACGAACTCTTACGTGTGAACAAGATCGGAGACCATGCCTTGAGCCCTCTTAGCGAGCGCTGGCGAATGCGCACTGATCGCGAAGTGCTAACGGCGAATTCGCTCCGCGCGGCTGCCGTTGTGCACAGTGAGAATAGATCGTTCTTGGATCGTCACTCGAATTGACTGGATCTCGGTCCGCGATGTGCATGAACGAGAAACTCGTGTGAGTGGCTCCAGAGCCCGGTGCCATGGAAAGTGTTGTTGCACCTCGATCATCGCTCATCGTATGAGCTGCTCTCAAGTGCTTCAGGCCGCGGATTTGTTGCGAGGAACTATCTGTTCGTCCCGTCGGCATTCACCAACAAGTTGCTTTGGATCGGCAGAACATCAACCACCTGCTCGCGATTCGCTATCATCGTCGAGCAAGGCCTCCCGCCATTCATACCGTAGCCGGGACTTCGGAAATGACGTGACGTGTGCTGCCGCAGCGCGGCGTCATTTCGGTTGAGCAGCCTCAGGCCAATCTGTGAACTCCATCTCGAACCGACGAGCACCGGCGGGCATGGTCGTAAATTTGACAGTCTTTCCGGAGAGAGCTGCCAACGAGCCGGATGCGAACTTAAACGCCGTCTTACCCGAAGCTGCGATGCCAGCGGTCCTGTTGTTCTCCATGACTGAGGAGCCGCCCCCCTCCAAGAGCTGGCCAACTGCAAATCCTTCGAGCGCGCGGTGAACGTCGAGAGAAGCCAGGTACGTCCCTTTCTCACCGTCCCACTCGCTGACCGATATTCCCGTAATTCCCGCGTCCTTCAACAGCCCATCCGCGACGCGACAGGTGTATTGAAGGCTGACAATGATGTGCCCATTCCGATCGCCTACCGGCTCTCGATCCGTCCCGTCTATGGTGCAATCATAGCGTCGGGTGGAGTCCGCAAGCGCAACCGCATTCAGCCCGAGCAAACCGAAAACGGAACATAGTACAACAGTGAGAAAGGGTTTTTTCATTTGTGTATACTGCGCGGATATGCCTCCTGAATGGTGTACAACTTGACGCTACGACCGATTCAAGCGCATTTGACGCGTTGGCGCTCCTCACTCTGGCAACGGGCCATTCAGGACTGATCCGACCGATAGGCACGCAACTGCCAGCTGCAATGCAAAGTTTGATGCTGCGGGTGGGCAGCACCAAAAATCCTTCGACCACGGGATGAACCGCTAAAACCTGTTGACGGTGCGAGAGAGGCGGCACTCGCGTGCGATCAGGCAATTACATTCGACTCAACAACCCGAATTGATCGGCAAAGAACGCGCGCATGATGCGTAACGGAGGCAAAAAGCAAACGGCCCCTCGCTTCAGCCGAAAGAGCAAGACAGCTCGAGCAGTTGAAATACCGACGATGTCAAAGCAAGGGATTTGCCCATAGTCGTCTGCGCAAGGTATCGAAAAATGAAACTTTGCGCGGATGTTTCGAAAAATCGCCTGTATGCGGGGACTACCCTGAAGCGACCCGCTGCCGGCGGGCGCTATCCGTCGCGCGCAAGGACCTTGTTGAGGGCAGCGACTGGCTGCAACTGCTCCTCTCCCGACCGGGCGAGCGGGTGAACAGCCTCTTCAAGCAAGGCCGCGAGAGCATCGGAACGCACCGAGTTCGCCGAACAGATATTTCGCCGACCAATCGCCGGAATTGCGATCCATATGCCGTCCGATTTAGTCGCGCAGACCTCGTCCGCCGCTCCCGAATTTCGTCAAACGGCATGGGGACGCCAAAAATCGTTCGACCACCTCCACTGTGTTGCGCTCGCCGGCGAGGTTGTCTGCGAAAAGCCGCGCGACGTCTCGCCGGGTGATGTGGGTGAGCGGCTGATCGGCGACCTCGAGCACCCTACGTCCGCTTCGTCGAGGGGATCTCTCCGCGCTCAGCCGCAAATGAAGGCCGTCCGCGCCAATTCTTTCCAAGTAAGGTTGGCGAGTGCAGGGGGATGCGCTGGCGCTTTGAGAGACCCTCGCCAGTTGGAACGACCAGCTCGGCGATTCGTGGGGGCGCCCCGTTCAGCTCAGCGTCATCGGCTGCAGCACGCCGGCGATAAGGCTGTGAAGATCAGAAGCCATCGGGAAACTTGGGGAGCCTTTATTGTCCTTAAGGTTGCTTGCATGCGGAGTCAGTAACAAATTAGCCAGCGACCTATGTTCGGTCATCTTATGCTCCGTCGAACCCACCGATGCTGTGGTCGTCTGGTGGTCAGCATGAGTCCGCTCCTGTGACTTTTTCTGACCGCACACGAGGTCCGAGGCCGAACATGCGTCCAACCACTCTGGATTCACATTTCTGATTCTGCTGCTTGGGATCTACGGGTCGAGAACGTTGGCCATTGCGTCGATATGTGCGTCGATCCGGGTAAGGACCTGCTTAGGCACGACGTCGCGCTCTGGAAGAACCGACCACTTCGCTCGCACCCCCGCCGCAGTCTCGGCGACGGCTATTGTAACTGCCCCCTCCGGAAGACGGCTACGGTTTGCGAAATTGCGCCAGCGCTCCGGGGTCAGCGCCTTGAACGACTTTTCGCCCGCGAGGCTGAGCGCCAGTCCATCCTTAGGAATATAGGGCATTGTTGAAAGCACGTCGTAGACGGGCGACAGCGTTGGCGTTCGGCCATCACCCGGATAGAGCAGCGACCAATTCTTGAGATGCATATCGCCGTTTCCGGTGATCGCCGTGAGCGCGAGGCGCCGAACGAATTCGATTGCTGAATCGAAGGAGACGCCGCTGGTCAGTGCCGCGGCGATATTGTGATACGCTGCGCCAGTGTATTTCTCGGACGGATAGCGGCCGAAGACTTGCGCAAAGTCCTCCATATGCACACGCGCTCCATCAGCGCCGCGGTCGAACCGGCGGACAAGCAGCACCTTGCCCGTGGACATGGTGTTGAATTCTTCCGGAATACCAGCGAACTCTGACCTATCGACGAGTTCGCTGTCCGGCACTTCCATCCCCACGGCTTTCGCCAGGGCCAGGATCGCGAATTCGTTTTCCGCGAGCCCGATGTGCGTGAGGGAGGGAAATTTCGCGATGTACTGCCCTCGTTCGTCATTGACGGCGAGAGTGATACCCCGCTCCTTTCCGGCGTTCTTCATAACAGAAAGCTTCATCTGAACACCGGCAAGTGAAAAGCGTGCCTTCTTGCCTTCTGCCTCTGGACCGGCTGGAACGCGGATGCCCTCCCTTGGTAGGGCACGCACCGCTCCTGGCAGGTTGGTACCCAGCGCAGCCAAGAGATCGAAGTCGTTTCCAGGTCGTACGGACGCCGCGTGGTGCTTTTCCATCGCTTCGCGCAGTTTCTCTTCCGGCAGCAGGTTCGCGAAGAACGGCGGCAGCGCACCGCGTATGGGATTGGGATCCCGGCGGAGACCGCCGTCCGCTGAGCGAAGTGACAGGCTAAAGACCGGCGGGTCGTGCAAGCTCCGATACGCGGGCAAGAGATTGAATGCGATGTAGTCACCCGGCGTTCGGACGAGGGTTCCGACGGGAAGTTCGTTCAACAAGATATCGAGCGATTGGACACGTTCAGCCGCGGGGACAGCCTTATTCACCCCCCTCCTCCTCTTCGACGTCTGACGTAAACGCGGGACGATCGTCGTCGGTAGCGGCTGGCTGCAGCATCGACTGGATAGCGGGCACCAATGCCTGCGGGATCAACATCATTTCCATGCCAAGGGCCCGGGCAACGTTGATGAGGGTCGTTGCGCGGGCGGCGGCGGCGCCCGTTTCAATGTCGCGGTAGCGGGGTCTGCTGATATTTGCCCGAAGGGCGATTTGCTCCTGGGACAAACCAGCAGCCTTGCGCGCTTCTCGAAAGCGCAGACCGAGCCCCTTGAGTAGCGGGTCCGCAGTATAGGCCACGATATGTTCCCGGATCATTGCGACTCTGTGTGATACGTATACAGATCATTTCAACGTTTGTCAAGGGAATCGTAGAGGGATCTTATTGCCATAAATGATCTGTAAACATATCATACCCGCAAGAGCAGAGCGTAGGAACCGTCACGAGAGCGCCTTCGAGGTCATCCGGCCACCGATCCGCACTAACGTTGCAATTTTTGGGCGGCCCTTCTCCGCTACCTGGTACGCGGCTGACCCGACAGCTCACTTGCCCCGCGCCCGATCGATCTGCTGTTGCACCCAAGGACCCTCGCGATGATGTTCGAGGTTTCGAGCGCCTCCAGGTGTCGTTGCGGATCGCGGCGCAAGTGGATGCGCCTTCCCACAACCGGCACTCATATCTGCGGTCGAATGCGCATTAGGAGAATTCAAGCGGGTCGCGCATCGCCGTCTTTTAAGAAGTTAGCGGCGGAGCGCAGCGCATCAAACAACGTGTAAGAGGGAGATGTTTTTGTTTCTCTTCGTGCACAGTCATGGAGGTGGCGAGTTCGATTTATGGATCGCGACTAGCCATAAGGCAGTTCAGTTCGAGTTCGTCGCGGGTGCGGCAAGCGGCTGCGCCGCGGCTTGCGGGGCGCGGCCGACAGCGACGGTCAACAAGCCCTGCCTCCAGAGCCGCCTTGCGGCCTGCCTGGCGTCGTCCAGCGTCACGGCATCGACAATGGCATTGTGCTTCTCGATATAGTCAATCGGCAGCTTGTCCTGCTGATATTGCAGCAGCGCCTGGGCGAGCTTCGAGGAGGTGTCAAGCGCCAGCATCTGCGAGCCCTTGAGGTAGGACTTTGCCTCGTCGAGCTCCTTCTGCGTCGGTCCTTCCTCGGCGATGCGGCGCACCTCCTTCTCGATCGCATCGATGGTGTCGCCGGCGCGGTCGGCGCGCGTGCCGGTGTTGCCGATGAAGACGGCCGAGTGCTCCATCCAGAGCAGCGATTCATACAGCGAATAGGCGAGCCCGCGCTTCTCGCGCACCTCGCGATAGAGCCGGGACGGCAATCCGCCGCCGCCCAGGATGTGGTTGACGACGTACGCGGCCATGAAGTGCGGATCGCTGCGCTTCACGCCGGGCCCTCCGAAGGTGATGACGGTCTGCGGCACATCGAGCGGGACGAAGGCGCGCTGCGGCGGCTTGGCCGCCTCGACGTCGGCGACCGGGGTGAGGTTCGCCTTGGCCGGCAGGCTGCCAAAGGTCTTGTCGAGCAGCTTGCCGAGGGTTGCCGGGTCGACGTCGCCGACGACAGCGACCTTCAAGGTATCCTTGGCCAGCACCCGGCCAACATAGTCCTTCATGTCGGCGACCGTGATGGTCGGCACGCTTTCCAACGTGCCGCTGGTCTGCCGACCGTAGGGATGATCGCCGAAGGTGATCTCCAGGAACTTGCGGCCGGCAAGCGCGGCCGGATTGGTGGTGCGGCGGCGCAGGCCGGAGATCATCTCGGAACGGATACGCTCGACGTCGGCGGTGTCGAAATGCGGTGAGGTCAGCGCCATCCGCAACAGGTCAAAGGCCTCGTCCTTGTTGTCGCGGAGCATACGCAGGCTGCCTCGGAACGTGTCACGGCCGGCGTTGAAGGAGAGCTCGATGGCGCGACACTCGAGCCGCTCGTGGAAGGTCTTGGAATCGAGATCGCCGGAGCCTTCGTCGAGAAGGTCGCCGACGAGGTTTGCAACGCCCGGCTTGTCCTTGGGATCCTGCGACGCACCACCGGCAAAGGAATACTCCATCGCGATCAGCGGCACGGTCGCATCCTGCACGAACCATGCTTCGATGCCGTCCGGCGAGACCAAATGCTCAATCTTGGCAGCGGCGAACGACGGCGCGGCCGCCCCGAGCGAGACTACGAGTCCGCCTGCAAGGGAGAGCGCAGTGCGTCGAGTGCAAAGGAAGGACTGGTTCACAAACGCTTCTCCTCGCGCTTGGCGGTGGTGGTGTCCTTGATCAGATAGCCGGTGACCGAGCGCTTCTTCTCGAGCCATTTCTGCGCGGCAGCGCGTACCTGGTCGGCGGTCACGGCGCGGATGCGATCGGGCCAACTGCGGATGTCCTCGATGGACAGGCCCGTCGTCAACGCGCCACCGTACCATTGCGCCAGCACCGCCTGACTGTCCTGGGCGTAGATCGCTCTCGCGATGAGCCGGCTCTTGATCCGTTCGAGATCCTCGGCACGGATGGGGTTCTGCACGATGTCGGCGATCACGTTGTCGATGACCTGCTCGACCTCCGCGAAGCTGACGCCCTGCTTGGGCGAGGCCGCGATCGAGAACTGGCTCGGGTCGAGCGAGATGCTCGAATAGCTGGCGCTGACGGAGACCGCGAGCGGTTTGTCGACGACGAGCGCGCGGTAGAGATAGGAGTTGCTGCCGCCCCCCATCAATTGCGCGAGCACCTCAAGTGCCTCGCTCTCGCCGGGCGCCGCGGTCGCGGCTGAGGGCACGAGATAAATGCGCTGCACGCTCGGCTGCTCGACGCGCGGATCGGACAGCGTGACGGTGCGCGGGCCGGCGGGCTCCGGCTCCTGGGGACGGATGCGTTGTGCGGGAATCGCGGGTCGGGCCGGGATCCAGCCGAAATTGTACTCGGCCAGCAGGCGCACGTCGGCGGCTGCGACGTCGCCAGCGATCACCAGGATCGCATTGTTCGGTGCATAAAAGCGGCGGTAGAAGGCAAGCGCGTCCTCGCGATCCAACTTTTCGATTTCTCGTCGCCAACCGATGATCGGCCGTCCATAGGGGTGATTGAGGTAGAGCGCTCCCACCATCTGCTCGTACAGCCGCGCCTCGGGACTGTTGGCAACCCGCATGTTGTGCTCTTCGAGCACGACGTCGCGCTCGGCTCGCACGTTCTCGTCCTTCAGAACCAGGCCAGTCATCCGGTCGGCCTCGAGGTCCATCATGGTCGACAGTTGTTCGCGCGGGACGCGCTGAAAATAGGCCGTGAAATCAGTGGACGTGAAGGCGTTTTGGTTTCCACCGACGCGATGCACGATCTGCGATAGCTCACCGAGCGTGTGCTCCTCCGTGCCTTTGAACATGAGATGTTCGAGAAAATGGGCGAGTCCGGATTTGCCCGGCGCCTCATCTGCGGAGCCTACTTTGTACCAGATCATCTGCGTCACCACCGGTGTGCGATGGTCCGGGATCACGACCACTTGCAGGCCGTTACCAAGCGCAAAGCTGGTGAGTCGCATGGAGCTCGCAAGAGCCTCGTCTGATACGCCGGCTATTACGAAGGCGCACGTCAGGACCCGCGCCAGAAGGCAAACGACCGATCGCGATGAGGACGTCGGAAGTCTTGACAGCAGCAGTAGTAGATTTTTCGAAACGAAAGCCCGATCGCGCCGTCGAAGGGGCGCGGCATTGTTTTCAAAACGGTTCGTCAACCGCCGGATCGGTATGGCTTTTTGCAAGTGCCATTGCGATTGGTTCTGGATGAGGAATGTGGTCATGATCGTAGTCATCTGTCGGATGCTCCATGCTTTTGGCTAACCAATCGACAGATCGCCTTGCTCCACGGGATATCGTCAGCCAGGCGCGTCGCCGACGAAGCCAAAGCATTAGTCGTGCCAAAGGAGAAACTGTTTGAACTGCAACGTGATCGCCCTAAGCAGCCTGTCAGCATCTTCACACATCGTCATACATCGGACACGGTGCGCGCGTTGGAACAGGAGCGGCTATCGAGAGACTCCTTCTTGCGAATCACAGTTGCACCCGCCCAGCGCGTTGCTGGCCTGCCCACTTTCTGGAATGAGATGACCAAGTGCATGGGTGGCCGCGATCAGCGCCAGTTCGAGAACCTGTGCAAGGTCCCCGCGAGATGCCGCTGATCGGTTTGTGGTCAGTTCGGCGGTCTAGGCTGCAGAAAGCTGCAATCGACGTTTCACAACGCTTAAGCTTGCGCGAGCGAAGAAATTGGCGGCTGTGGCGCGAGGGCAGAACGATCTTGAGACCAGGAGCTTGCAATAGAGAAATCGACGCGCGATTCGCCGTTGCCGCATCTGACCGTGATCGAACGCCATTTTATCAAAGGCCAATCACGCATTTGGGATGTAGGGAGCGTAATGGCAGATCTGTCGGCAAAAGCAGATCATTCTAGCCGCCGGCAGCGCCTGGCCTCCCGTCATAACGATGCAAGCCTTTGAGCTTTGACGGCTCAAAAGCTTGCAGCTTGCAGCCTCCGGCCGACTCGAGGCACGGCACCTAAGCTTTCGCCTTTGATGGTCGCCCTCTAGTCGGTGTCTTTTGACGCGTAGAGCGAGGGGGGAAGGAGTTTAGTGAAACTTGTAGGAGACCTGCAGGAACGTGCCCCATCGTTCCATGCGATAGTTCGCAAGGTAAGGCCCAGAGGTGACGGGAAAGGTGCGCGCCTGCTCGGCTTGGGTGGCGAATTGCTCACTATCTCTCGGACTCCACATCGCCCAGTAACGACCGCCGACGCCGACGCTGAAATTGCTGGTGATGAGGTACGATAGAACGCCTTCTATTTGTACCCCATGGCCACCACTCCCGCGATGATCGTTGAAGGTCGTGAAGTCGCGCAACAGATGATTGTCGCGCCCCTGGAAATCCGTCCAGGGCAAATAAGCGACATCGGCGCTCACGCGCCAACGATCGAGAAACATGGTCTCAGCGTTGAGGCCGATGCGCAGCGCATTCCAGTTGGTATCTTGGCTGCCTACTGTCCTTTGATCGCCCGGCGCGAGACATTGAAGCGACGCGATCCGAACGCATCCTGTCGAATCAGACTTTTGGCCGTAATAGGTCCAGCCGGTGAATCCACCGATCTTGTACGTGCTCCCACGCAAAAAATCATAGCCCGCATCGGCCGTGTAGTACATGAACCTTCCGTTCGCCTGACCCGAGATCGTGTTGGTATAGGCCATGGGATCGCCGGCGTCCGGAACTAAGCCCCAATCTTCATCATTCTCATTCCCGCGGTTAAAGAGCCCGAATCCGATATTGCCCTTCAGGAAGATCCCCCAGGGGCTGTCAATCCGTTCGAACAACTCACCGGAAATCCCATCCAGCTTGTGATAGGTCAGCCTCGACACAAGACCCGGCGGACCATTTTCCCATTGAAATTTTCCTCGGCTCAGCCAGAGCCGTGTGCCGCTTTCAAGCGACCAGCCTGCGGCGAAGGGAATAGCCGGCGCGCTAAAGGTCGGCTTTATCGGATAGAGCGACGTATCCGGCCATCGCGGCGTCAATGTATCGGCATCAAAATGGTAGTTCAGAGCGATCTTACCGATCTGGTAGCCGCTGGACAGGTGAGTGGTGTTAGCTGGCACCGTTGCCAAGGGTGGATATTCTAGCGTCGAAGGGGTTGCCACACTTGGTCCGCCGAACTTCAGATAATCATATTCGAGACTGACCGACCACGCCGGCGTGAGCGCGTGTTCGACACCCGCGCCGATGATGCCTCCGAAACGACCATAGTCAAAATGGGTTGCATTCTGTGGCGCCCATCCGGAGGGGTAAGGCTTGCTACGAAACTCGTTACCGTTGGCGATATCGCCGTGGTTGTGTTGCCAGGCCACACCTGCTTTGAAATAGGCAAGCGTGCGGCCCTGCGGGCCAAAGGCATAACCTAGCCGGCCGGTCCCGGTGACGAAGACGTCCGGACTTGCGTTGCAGTTTGCGCTCACGAGAACACCGGAAGCGGCAAGACAGGTGTTTGCACCGTCCGAGATGGCGCCGCTGACATCCAATTCAAGGCCAAAGATCCAGTGGTCTCTCTGCCAATTGTAACCGATCTGCGCTCCTGCCAGGAATACAGGGGTTTCGACCACGTCGCCATAGATCGAGGGACCGTAGGGATCACTAAATGATGTCCGGCCGTAGCCCCCGCCGACCTGCCCGCCGAAATATCCTCCGGTCCAGCTCCATAAGACAGGCGGGACCTTTACTGCCGGCTTAAAATCTGCCGAATTGACGACCCCGCTTGCAACGAGCGCTGCCGTTGCCGTCCCCCAAAACAAAAGTTCAGGTCTCATATCACCTCACGAACACACAACGCGCGCGCCAACTTGCAACGAAGGCCGAATGACCGACGTTGTCGCACTGCTTCCACGGGGCGAATGTTGTGCAGGATCCAGGCCATCGGACGCGGCGCGCATTCCCTGCAGTTGCTCGTCAGTGATGTCGCCTTCGCAACAAGACCGATGATCTTTGAAACAAGTCCGCGTCTGATGACGGTCATACCGCGCGCTTGACGCTCGGCATCCAGCGGATGGATAGGGGGACACTCTGTAATCGTCCGGTGAGGATAGCGGCAGACGTGCTGTTGACTTACAACATATGGTATCACGCAGCCCTCAAGTAGGCCGCTCTGCCCGAATAGAGATTCCGAGTGAGGACATCATCCGCGGTATGCAGGACCACTTCGGTTTGGGACGCCTCGCAGCTTCCACACGCGAACGCTTCGAGGCCGCTGTGACGGTTGCGGGTTAGAGGGAACAGATTCCGCTTCGCTTCGCCCTGGAGACACCGTGGCGCGCCGAGTTCAACTCCCGATTACGGGCGGTCCAGCTGATGTGCGGATCGCCAGGGGAAATTCAGCCCCAACACGTTCGAGTGGGTTCAGTGGATGAGCTGAAGTGAGTGCTCGATGCGGTCGCTGGTGTATGGAATTCGCGATAAAATCGCGTCGTTCGCGTGACGAGCGCTTAATGCAGGTGGCGCAGGACAAGAATGAAGCTTCCAACAACCGCGACCGCCCGCGCATGAGCCTATCGGATCAAGTGCCACACCCGCCGGGATCGCGTCAGCTCGGCTTCATCCGACATCTGCCGGCAAAACCCTTTGACGAGCTCGCTGTCGTTCTGATCGATGGAAATTTCGGGTGCTGCGCGGCAGCGGCATCATCTCCTTTAAGACTGTAGAACCGAGAGCGTCATACGTCGATAGCGTGAAGCCTGAAGGCTTATGCTGCGGGACTCGGTTTGGACTTCGACGAAGTCGTCGATGTCGCCGACAAATTGAGGCTTCCAGAGCTCTTGACCTGATCTACTCAGCGTTTCAGCTGAAAGCGCTTTTTCATCTCGTCGCTGCGCGCCCAGGGATCGCCCGGGATGCGCTCGATGAGCTCGAAGAACACATTCTCAAAAAGCTTATTCGTGGACTCCTCGGTCAATTTCTCGGCTTCCGAAGCGGGCAGAAGCGGCTTCATGTCGATTACGAAGCGCGGATTGGCGAGCTTCGCAAACATACGCTGCTGCGCCTGCGCCCTCGTAATCGCCTGCCCGGAACGTTCAAGGTAGCGGACGAAAAGTGCAGCGATGCGAGGCGCGTCCAGCCCGTCAAACTGCTCAAGCGCGTGGCCAAGATCGTAGAGATCGCGCCCCTTATCGCGCTGGAGAAGCGCCCTCAATTTCGTTGCCAACATCTCCTCCCGGGAGAAGGTCTGGACATTTGCATTCCCTGTGAACCAAGGGTTTTCAACGCTGAAAGGCAACGCCGCAGCGGGATCGAAAGCCGTGATTTCGCGGGCATTGACTTCTACCTTAAGCCGAATCGGGACGCCGCTCCCGTCCTCCGCTTCGACGCGAAATCGCAGCTTCGGCGCTACGGGGCTCTGGTCGAACTGCGCCCGACCTAACCACGGCTCCAGAACGGCACGGAGCCGGTCCAGAATAGGTCCTATCGGACCCGCCGAAGTGCGGACAAGGTCGATATCTTCCGAGTATCTGAGCGGTGGCACGAAATGGAGCTTGTTGAGGGCGGTGCCACCCCGAAAGCGCAATTCCCTGTTCAGGAGATGGTCAGAAAAGATCGCGACAATCGCCCGGCACATGATGAGGTCCTGTTCGACCTGCCGTTGATCGGCCCATGGGACGACGTTGCCCCACGCCACGATATTCTGCGCGGGGATCATTCATCGATCTCCGGCATCCGTCGCACGACGACTCGCCAGCGGTCATTTCGCTCTACCGGCTCCGGTGCAAAATCGGGATCACGGCTCTCTTTTCGGTCAAGCTCCGTCCACGGGATCGCGCCTCTGGCATTGAGCGCGGCCAGCATTGGCTTCGCGCGATCCTCGTAGCCTTGTCGGTCCAGCAGATAGCCGAGCCGTTGAACAACCGGGCGCTCCGCCTTTTGCGACAGGGCGGCAAGCTTCTCTCCGTCGATCTTCGATCCAAGATCGGATAGAACCGTCGCTACATTATCGATGCCGCCCGCTGCCTGCGGATAGCGCAGGAGATCGAGCGCCGTGAGTTCGACGGTCGATATCTTCATCGTTCCGGTATCAGTTTTGCGTTCCTCGATCCCGTCCGCGACGGCGAGCATGTCCCTCCGGAAGTAGAAGACGATCAAATTCCGGCCCGTGCGGATTTTGGGAAGGCGCTTTCCCGTGACGACTTGAAATTCCATCACCGCTTGATGCGTTGCGCCGTGCAATTCGGCGGCCTTGAGGAGGCCGACGTAATAGGCCTGCTTCTCATGCCGCATCAGAGCGTCAATGTACCAGGGCGGCGGGGGCGCGCCCCACGAAGCGAACTGCGGGGGCACGATCACATAGAACCCTTGCCGAGGATTCAGAAGGTGCTCGCGCCGTTGCAGCCGCTCGGCAGCGTCAAGGAAGGCCCCCCGTCCGATATGCAGGGCCTCTTCCGCTTCTGCGCTCGTAAAGACTACTTTCCCCGCCGAAAGCAGGCTGGATAGGTGAGTCGCAAGGGCTGAGCGCTGGTCATGAATCATGACTTATTATCCGCTTCAAATGCGGATTTTTCAACATGATTCGATAAAACTCACAAATCACTCTCAAAAATCCGCGCAAGAAGCGGATTTATGTAAACGGTTCAAAGAGTTCCGTCCCTGGTGTGCCGAATAACAGTTTACGGTGCGTCATACCCGCCTCGCCGGGGAGAGTTACTCTCGACGCGCCAACTATCTCCGCCGCCAAAGACACTCGGCCATCCAAACGCAGCCGACTGCGACCAGTAATCCACGTGTCATGCGGAGCGGCTGCGCGCTGAAGAATTGCGGGAATGTGTACAAGGACATCCCGGCGGCGAAGAACGCCGCTTGCCCTCGGATACTGACAGGAGCGCCAAAGCAGCGCCGTTGCGGTCGCAATTGCTGAGACCGCAGGGAGCAGCAGGCCGCTAATGAGCATCACAAGGCCGGATTCACCGCGCCTACCATACGTGCCATCAACGCATGATGCTATGCGACGCAAAGAGACTTTGTTCTGAAGACATCATTTCTTTCTGGAATTGGTGATGATGGCAGCACCACCAATGTCGTAACCACAGGAGCACAATTTTATCGCGACGGATGATCCTATGGTCTTCATCACCATCAATCCATGACTCGACGGAAGCCATTAAGGAATCTTCTTGGATGTCGATCACCCCTGAAACGGCCGCATTCTTGCATTCCGAAAACACACCGTGCCGGGCTTTCTACTCGGGGGCTGGTTTGCGACATTTGCGTGGGAGCCTGACGTCGGCCCAACTATGTGTCGTCCCTGTTCGAAGCAAGATCTTGCACAAGGTCTTTACTGGCACGGCAATTGCTGGACCGTGAATGTCCGTCCTCGCCAACCTTTTGGGTTCTGATGTTCCTGCGACTTGTCAATTATTGCCGCCACAGAGAGCCGGCTGTGACAGCGCATGCGCAATTTCAGGCGCAATGCGGCAGGTCCGTTTCGATCTGGCAGCAGCCTAACGGTTACTCTACCAACTCGGTCATCTGATGGGAAGTCAGGAGGGAGGTGAAATGAGTACAGGGTCCGAGGCTCCCGCCGGAAATGGGGTGGCACCCCTCAGATACGACCTCGTCCCTGCGGTATGACTGCCAGAAGCGAATGAGGTTGGAGGGAACCCCACCAGCCACGAACGCGATCCAACACGAGCCCTCGGAGAGGAAATGATGATCAAGTATGCAGTCGTCGGCGCTGGCTCGATTTCGCAACAGGCCTTCTTGCCGGGAGTCGGACAGTCCGCAAACTCGAAGGTTACCGCAATCGTAACCGGTCATCGAGACAAGGCCGCGCGACTGGCAGATTTCCATGGTGTTGGTCAGGTCGTCAACTATGACGGATACGATGCCCTTTTGAGAGGCTCCGACGTCGACGCGGTATATATTGCTCTGCCCAACCATTTGCATGCTGACTACGCTGTTCGGGCGGCTCGCGCCGGCAAGCACATTTTGGTCGAGAAGCCGCTGGCTACCAACGAACAAGATGCCCTCGCTATGATCGCCGCTGCGCGCGAGGCCGGCGTGTTTCTGATGACCGCCTACCGGCTCCACAACGAACCCGGAACCGTCGCGGTCCTTGAACACATCCGCAACGACGCGATCGGCCGACCGCTTTTCTTTCAATCGGTGTTCAGTTTCCAGACGGCGGCAGGAAACCACAGGCTCAAAGCTGCGAGTTGGGGTGGACCGCTCCAGGACGTCGGGGTCTACTGCGTCAACGCAGCGCGTCATATCTTTGCTGAAGAGCCGATCGAGGCCGTGGCAATGGCGCACCGACCGATCGATGACCAGCGGTTCGGCGAGGTGGAAGCGTCGGTCGCGGCCTTGCTGCGTTTTCCTTCAGGCGGTTTGGCCCAATTCGTCGCCAGCTTCGGGGCGGCGACCGTCGACCATTATCGGGTCGTCGGAACGTCGGGCGATATCGAACTCGACCCCGGCTTCAGGTTCGAGACGGCAACAAAATTGCGACTGCGCCGCGACGGCGAGGTCGGCGAAACCGAGTTTCCGCACATCGACCATTTTGCCGCGCAAGTGCAGTACTTTTCAGATTGCATCAAAGCTGGAACGCCGCCCGAAGCCGATGGCGAGGAAGGCTTGGCGGACCTGCGCGCGCTGCTTGCAATTGAGACGGCCATCCTGACCGGGCAACCCCAAACGATCACATCTCGTCCACGTGCCCGCCATCCAACGCCCGACATGGTGCGATTTGTCCCTGCAACCGATCGACGACTGGTCCTCTGAGGAGACTGCTGCCATCAACGCGGACGAAACGCATTCGACCTGCATGGATTCTAGCCTTCGCCAAACCTTCGCGCCGTGGAAGAGGCCGAGCTGCCGTGTCCGGCGTGCGAACCCGCTTGTTTGCTACTCGGCCTCGAAGTGTGGTGGGCGCTGCCATCATGTTTTCATCGTCCGTTGTAAGCCGGTAGTCCCAAGCAGTTTGCCTAAGTCCATCGCGGGATACCGCGGGCGTGGACACCTCGAAGTCGCCACCAAGCCGACCGCTGAACGCGAAGAGCGCAAGTGCGAACGTTTTTGCCGTCTTCACCTGTAGCGACGTGCCGACGACGTTTGCCCTACTGAAGCTCCTGATGTCATCTTGAAAGAATTCGCGTGCGGCAAACCATGGTCGCTGTTTCGAGTACGTCAGGCGTTGTGCATTCGTCAGAAACTGGACACGGACCAGTGGTCGTTTCCGCACGAAACGCCTTCGTTTCCTACGATTGTCGCAGCAGCCATTGGAATGGAAATTGCTGTACTCAATCACAAAGACGGTCAGGCCTGATGCGAGGGCCTCCTCGATCGTGATCAAGCGTCGCTTTGTCCTCGGAGGTCGCCGATTTCGCCATGACTGGATCGACTTGGATACGATCGAAGAGCTTGCGTTGTTCCTGCAACCGCCGCCAGTTGCGTTTCATGCACTGTCTTTTCATCCCATGAGAACAAATTCACGAGCAGTCTCCCCCGAGCGGATTCGGACAAGCCGTTCGCAAACATTGATCCTGATGGTCTGGTTCGATTTGACGTATTCGGCAAAGAGAACTCGTTAATTAGCGTCGAACCTTGTGAGGCGACCGTTCTGGCGAGTCGAACTTGACGTGTCGTACAATGATGGCTCTGCCCGGGCGGGCGGCTGCCATGCGCGTCAATTCACCGCGCCGTTGCCAACAGATCAATTCGCAACTCTGTCACGCCGGAGAAATAGGATTGCGAAGTGGGACATTTAGCGGGGCGCTCTCATGCCCATTCTTATAAAGCCCCGAACGCTGGGTCTGTTGACCAAATGCGAGCGACGTCCTCGTGGGGCAAGCCTCATCATTTCCGCCTTGGCGATGTTCGACCTCGCAAACCCCTGCGCTGACCGCCTGGAGGGCGAGCAGGAACTTTGGGTCACGAGCGCGAAAGAACTTCCGCCCGGCAGCCCGCTTGATATCGGCATGCCCAAGCCGCAAGCAGAAGTGCTGATCGGTGGACATGCGGCAGCGCCCGAGGGACAGCCGATCCAGCGCATAATGTTGGGCTGGTCGCTCGGACCGATCCAGAAGCGCCTGTTGGTGACGGGCGATCGCTATTGGCAGATGACGGCGTCCGGCTGGCGACCAACAGCTGCCAAACCTTTCCGGCAGATGCCGCTAACGCGTCAGCGTGCATTCGGCGGGGCCGGACATCCGACGAATCCGACCGGCACGGGCCACGAGGCTCTTCGCCGTAGCCTGGCCGGCGAAGTAGTGGCCCTGCCCAACCTGGAAGATCCCGAGTATGCGGTTCAGTTCATCGAGACAGCGGCGCGACCCGCAGCGTTCGGACCAATGGCCCTCGATGATAAGGAGCGCTTGCGACACGCCGGCACTTATGACGCGGCGTGGCTGAAATCAGCCGCTCCCGCGTTGGCGCTTGATGTCGATCCGCGTCTCTTTCTGTTCGCACCGCTGGACCAGCGCCTGGGCGGCTTTCTTTGCGGCGGAGAACCCTATGCGCTGCAAAACTTCTCCTCAGAAGATCCGTTGATCGAAGGCCAGCTGCCCACCTTTCGCGTGCGATGCTTCATCGGTTGGGCCGCTCCAGAGCGTGCTGTCAGCGAACTGCAGACGCGCATCGACACACTGTGGCTATTGGCCGGTGCTCGCCGCGGCATTATGATCTACCGCGCCGCGACCGCCGTGCAGGAAATCGACGGCAGCGACGTTGCCGACATTATGGTCGCCTACGAGCGGCAGAGCGATCCCGCTCGGTCGATAGATCATTATCTGGATGTCAGGCGGCTGCGCCTCGACCCGAAAACCGCCGCGCGATACGCCTTTTCGGAACATCAACTCACGCCCGCGCGTTCGTCTCCCGAGCACGAGCGCCGCGCAGCACGGCGAGGAGAATTGGCCGAACAGCGTGCAGCGCGTCAGCAGGCCTCAAGGCGCTGGGCGCTCGATCAAGAACTCGCACGTATCGATCTTCCACCGGCGCTGCGCCCTACATTCGAGACCTCGCCCATCGAACCGTCAACGATTCCCGAATTGTTGCCCGAGGAACTCGAGAGCGGCGAGATCGACCTAGCCGAGATTCTCGATGCCGTGGAGGAAGTCCAGTCCAAGGCCGTGTCCGATGTCGACAAGCTTGCTGCTCAATGCGAGCCTATGCGCAAGGCGTATGAAGGGATTTCCGGCGGCGATGCCGTGTCGGGCGATATCGATACGTTGCTTGCCGCGATCGGCAGCATGGACGCTGCGCACGCGATGGATGCAAGCTTTGAGCAGATCCAGCCATTGCCTATCTTGCCGCCGGAGGTTGATCCGACCCTCGTGCACGAGTTCGAAGCCAAGCTTGCGCGGGCAAAGGACTGGCGTGGCGAGATTGTTGACGCTGCAACACGCCCAGTCGACGAGCATAAGCAATTCGAACTTGCGCATGCTCGCTTCTTCGGCCTGCCAGCTGGCAGACCGCTTGAGTCGATACGAACCTCGTTATCGGACGACGCTTTTTCACCGCCCGGCGTCCCTTCACTTGCGCTGCCAAAGGAAGCCCAGCGCGTCAAGTGCCAGCCGCCGCAGCCACCGACCATTGACGAGATAACGGCGCAGATCGAGAACAACGGTGCACCCGCTGAATCCGTGCAGCGTCTGCGCACGGTCTTCACCGACGCCGAAGCGGCGCTCAGAGGCACCCTGCCCTCGTTAGCCAGCGATGGTCGTGCGCCGTTCGAGGCATTGGTCGGGACCGATCAACCCCCGCTCGCCGATACGACCGAAGCGGCGCTGGATGAGGCCGTCCGGGAAAGTAAGGAGGCCCTGACCGGCCTGCAGACCGAGATCGATCGCGCAGAAGGTCAGCTCGCGCCCGCCATGGCCGCGGTCAGGCTGGCCTCACCCAAGCCGCTCGAACCTCAATCGGCGCTGGCTCCAGCCGTGGCACGCGCGCTGGGCGAGGTCGTGGAGGAGGAATACGGCCGCGGCCGCTCGCTCGCTGGCCGCGATCTTGCCGGCGCCGACCTGTCGGGCAGGCAATTCGCCAAAGCGGATTTCTCCGGCGCCTTTCTCGAACGCGCCAAGCTGAACGGGACCAACCTTGCCGGCGCAAAACTTATGAAGGCCACGCTTGCCGGCGCGGTGCTCGTCAACGCTGATCTAAGCGCGAGCGACCTTACTGACGCCAATCTTGGTGAAGCCGACTGCCGCGGGGCGCGTTTCGCAGGCGGCCGGCTTGTACGTACTCATGTTCTCGGAGCGCGAATGGCGGGTGTGTCCTTCGATCACGCCCGTCTCGCTAATCTACAAATGTTGCACCTGCCAATGATCGGATCAACATTCCGCTCTGCGCAGCTGCATCAATGCGGGTTCATTCGAGCCGCCCTGGATAACAGCGTATGGCAGGGTGCCCTTCTCCAGCGAACGCAATTCATGGACTTGTCGCTGTCTGGTGCGGTCTTTTCCGGCACTCGCCTCGAGCAAACCTGCTTCCTCAAAGTGGCAGCGCCGCAACTCAATTTCAGTGCCTCCAAATTTGATCAGGTCAGCTTCATCGGTGAAATCGATCTTCGCGATGCCCGCTTCGACCATAGCAGCGCGGACGCGCTTTCCTTTCAGGACGCCGACATCAGCGGCACCGACTTCAGCAGGGCGCGGCTTGACGGTGTCTATTTCGGGAACTCAACTTTGTTGCGCGCAACCTTCCGAATGACCTCGCTGAAAGGCGCGGTCTTCACCGGCAACGATCTGCGCGGCTGCGACTTTTATGCTGCCAACCTGCTCGAGGCACATCTCAATCAGGCGGATCTGGCCGGCGCCAGTTTGCGCAATGTAAATCTCTTTGGTGCCGACCTGATGGACTCGACATTGGACGCCGTTGATTTGAGCAACGCCAATATCGAGCGTACCGTCCTTATGGTCCCTCGCCATGTCAATTGATCTGCTGTTGCAATCAATCGCCCACCGCCTCCCGGTACGCCAAGTCAATCTCGATGGCGAGACGCTGTCTGGACTATCCCTGAACGATGGTGTCGTGCAGAGCTCATCCTTTCGCAACAGCAACTTCGGCGGCACCTCCATGACCGGCATGACTTTTCAGGACTGCGACTTCAGCGGCGCTTTATTCGCCGACGCTAGCCTCGACAAATGCACGTTTGTCAATTGCTGCGCAGGCCATTCCAACTGGCGAAGGGCTAATCTCGTCCAGTCGACGTTGATGTCATCGGATCTCAGCCGTGGCGACTTCAGCGAGACGCGGCTCACTCAAGCGACAATGATGCGCTGTGTCTTGGCCTGCGCCGTCCTGCGTGACGCCACCTTGTCACAAAGCGCCATCATGGAGTGCGACCTGACCAATCTCGTGCTCGACGGCACCACACTCATGAACGCCGCCATCACGCAGGCCGATTTGCGCAGCGCTAGTCTCGCAAATATGCGATGCGACACTATCCTGTTGGCGGAATGCGATCTGTCCGAGCGAGACCTCACAGGTCTGACGCTGATGCGCGCGAACTTGAGCGGGGCAAGGCTGAACGGCGTCAACTTGTCAGGCGTAGACCTCTCTGGCTCGATTCTGTCAGGCGCCAGTCTCGTGGGTGCCGACCTCTCGCGCGCCACCGCCTCGAATTCGCTGTTCGACAAAGCCGACTTGCGAGCCGCCGACCTGCGAAGCGCCGATTTGAAGCAATGCATCTTCCAGGAAGCGCGCCTCGACAGCTGCGATCTCTCGGACACAACATTGGAGATGGCCGTATTTACGCGTGCATCCGCCAAGTCCACCTCGTTTCGCGGTGCAAAGATGCCCTATGCGCTGATGCACCATGCTAAGGCCGATGGCAGCGACTTCTCCGGCGCACGCTTTCTACGCACCGATTTCCATTGCACATCGACTAACGGCAGCCTGTTCGTCGGCGCGCGTGGCAGCTCCCTGCCGACGGTGCCTGAACGCGCTGTTGCCGAACTCTACGATGCCAGTTTCGTGACCCCGTTCAATGGAGAGTTCTGAACCATGCCCTTCGTCAATGCCAACGGCCCCATGTCGGCGCAGGATCTCGGCTTTCCCGATGTATGCAACACACCGGCCGGTCCCGCCGTCGTGCCCACCCCCTATCCGAATATCAATTTGAACACGACAGGTATTCCCAGCCAATCTCGTTGCCTGCTCATGTGTATGCCGGCGCACAATATGAAGACGGTGCGCGCGATATCGATGGGTGATAACGCGGGCGTGGCCCTCGGCGTCATGTCCGGCACGGTCATGGGTCCAGGTCGCGCTATGAAGGGATCGACCAATTTGTTCATCGGTGGCCCGCCGGCGACCAAGATGGCGATGCCAACCAAGCAGAACGGTTCCAGCCCGAACACATTCGGACTGTCGATATCACCGTCTCAAACACGGTTCATGGCGCTACGCTAAAGCACCCATCCGAATGACCGAGGAGCCGATTATGTCGAATGCCTATGCCCGATTTTTCGTCCCGGAAACACCAAACTCTCCCCTGACGAGCTCGAGCTATCTGCGGCTCGGCGCTTATTCGGTCGGCGAGGAGGAGATTGTGACTAACCTCATCACAACGAGCGACAAAAATTCGACCAAGCATGAAAGCGACCACGCTGGCATACTTGCCTTCACCCAGAAGGACTTCCAGGT
Source organism: Bradyrhizobium ingae (assembly GCF_055791185.1). Taxonomy (NCBI): domain Bacteria; kingdom Pseudomonadati; phylum Pseudomonadota; class Alphaproteobacteria; order Hyphomicrobiales; family Nitrobacteraceae; genus Bradyrhizobium; species Bradyrhizobium ingae. The sequence continues at coordinate 70,287 of NZ_JBVUBB010000014.1, read as the reverse complement.
AACCGCTGAGGGCGCTTCGCTCATGAAAATCGGCCGCGGCCACACGACCGAGGTCAGGAACGGCGACGCCAAATATAAGGTCCTAAACGGCGCCTATGAGATCTCGGCCCAGAACGACGTATCGATCAGCGCCGGTGCCGACGGAACCGCGGGCAACATCAGCATGACCGCCTCGCATTTCGAGCAGACCACCAAGGGCGACGTGTCGGAGACCACTCACGGCAACTCGAAACGGACCACGCACGGCTCGGCTATGGAAATCTACAACGGCGCCAAAGTGACCTGCGTTGCAGGCGCAAACGTTACCGAGGCTGTGGGCCTTAGTGTAGCTGCGTTCCTCGGCGGGGCGATCTGCGTCAGGCATGGCTACAACCTTTCAATCAGCCGTGGCGGCAACTGCTCGATCAGGTTCCCTTTTGCAAATACACTCACGGTCGGGAACGAATTCAAAAAGGTGACGGGGAATATGACCAGGGTCATCGGCGGAAACAACCTACAGGTCGCTGATTCCAACGTCCGTTATGTCAAGAAGACCTATCTCAAGGTGGTGGACGATGCTGACGTGAAAAAGGTCAAGCTCGACGGCACCTGGTGCGAAACGCGCGTGCAAGTAGCAGACGCACAGGTGCAAATGGGCCAATTGAGTTCCGATCAACGCCAGGTTGTCAACAGAGTGTGCGAGGTCGAAAGCGCGACCGGCCAGTATAAGACCCAAAACTGGCGTACGCTGCTGTTCCTGTAGCCAGCAGGAGTGAAAAAATGACAATGGCCTTCCGCACCAAAAACGCTGAGCTCTTGGCGACAACCGAGCGCCTGCTTGGCCCCGGGCATCACACTGCCCGGGTCGCGGCAGTCGATGACAATGGCACAATGATGGAGGTCGAGGTCGCCGGCGCCTGTCATACGGCGGCGGTAGCTTTCGGCTGTCTGGTACGGCCGATTCCTCAGGACCTCGTGTTGCTCTTCAACGATGCGGGAAAAGTCTTCGTTCTGGCCGTGCTCGAGCGTCCGAGGTCAAATTGCGGCACCCTCGCTTTGCCCGCAGGTGGCAATCTATCGATCGAGGGCGACACCATCGCTATCGCCGGCCGTCAGCGAATGTCACTACGCGCCGACACTATCGATCTGCGGACTAAGCTGTTTGCCGTGTTCGCGGACAGGGCCAGCTGGATCGGCAGGCTTTACACTTTGATTGCGGACCGTTTCCGCAGCGTGACGCGCATCCAGGATGCGAGCGCCGATTCGCTTACCATAAAAGCCGTCGAGCGTATCGCTATCATCGACCGTATCGATTCGCTTCAGACCGAAACCCAGGTGATTAAAGTGAACGGCATTGCCTCCGAGACGGCTCACAGTAGGGTCATAGCCGTGACCGAGGACCTCCGCCTCGACGGCAAACGTGTGACGGTTGCATAGCGCGCATGCTGACCACCGGCTTTCCGGCTGCGACCTGGCAAGACCGCCTTAGAACGGCGCAGGAGTTCATTGCAACCAACCGTCTCGATGAGGCGGAGGCGCTACTGAACGATGTCCGTATCGTAGCCAACGATCCCGATTTACTCAACGTAAAGGCGACGCTGGCGCTCGCGCGGCGGCGGACCGAGTTTGCGTTCGAGATGCTGGCGGAAGCGGCAACCCTCTATCCTGAGCAATCCGGCCTCGTCACTAATCTCGGCATCGGCCACGAGTTGCTCGGCCGCTTCGACGAGGCGGTGATCTGTCTGGAACGCGCGTCGGCACTCGTCCCGCACAACGAAGACATCAAGCTCGCGCTTGCTCATGCTTTGCTATGCCGCGGCGACATTGCGCAAGCCCGGGCGATCACGCAAGCCGCTCTAAAACACGAGCCTGCCAATGCGCGCGCCTTCCTCCAACTTGGAGCCATCGATCTCGCCTTGCGCGACTACCCATCGGCCGAGGCGGCCTTGCTTCGCGCCCTGGAACTTACCCCGGACGATCCCGATACGCTGCGCAACATGTCGGTGCTCTTGCTCGAACAGAGCCGCTTCGACGAAGCGCTGAGTTTTGCGGAACGCGCCCATTTGCGGGCCCCGCTCGACCCGGCCGGGCTTCTGCATCTGGCCTATTGCCGCGCCGCGACTGGACTCTGGCTGCAAGCGGAGGCCGCCTGCAAGAAGTTGCTTGCCTATGCGCCGACCCTTCTTGGCGCGCGCGAAATCCTGGCCCGCGTCACGATCGCAAACGGTGAGGTGGATCGGGGCATTACGGAGCTCACGCAGTTCGTACGCACCCACAAATCAGATCTTTCCGCCGCGCTTGTTCTGGCGCGCACCCTGCAGTTTGTCGGCCGGTTCAATGACGCCCTCACGCTTGCCAGCCACATCGCGCACGCCTGCCCTGACGATGAAACGGCAAGCTGTTTGAAGACGACCCTTGAACTGACGCTCGGTCGCTTCCCGACGCCCGAGCCGGTCGCCTTGGCCCTTGTGACTTTGGTTTTTGTACCGCCGACGACTTGCATGCTCGAATTCGTGGCGCTCGTTCGTCTTGTGGGTCGGCTGGCGAGCCAGCAAGGTGTGCGAGTCGTTGCGGAGCCACATTACAGGGCAGTTCTCACCAGCCTAGCTGAGCAGGTCATTTCAGAGGAGCCAAAGTCTGGGCTACCACCCCGCTGCAATCGTTACTGCGTATACTGGCGATCGATGCGCAAAACATTGCCGATGGCATGCGACCCGATTCGGGGTTATTCGCCAAATGGCGAGACGCTCTGGCCAGATTTGCAAGACCATTGGTCGGCATCGTGTGGGACGGTGGTGTTCTCGGTCTAACCATGGAACAGATCGCCGCTACGTTTCCCCACTCCATCACGCCGATCAGCCTGATGACCGACGCGCAACGGCACGACATGAAGCGATGGAGCCGCCCTATTGATGCTGGTGTGCATATCGACAGCCCAGCAGAATTGATTGCAGCGATCGCCAATCTCGACGCGGTGATTGGACCCGACAGCTTCGCGGTCCATATTGCCGGTTCGCTCGGAGTTCCCGGCGTTGTCTTCGTGCCAAACGGCTACCCTTGGTACTGGGCCCAGGGCAGCGGAAAGCCGCTCTGGTACCCATCGTTCGAAGTCGTCGTGCAGGAAGGGCTCGGGAATTGGTCCGGAGTGATCGACGAAGGTCGGCGCCGGCTCGCCGCGCTATTGCACGCGCACGCGATCGATTGAACGGCTTGCGCCGTCCAGAGCGTAACCGGAGGTCACCATTTTCGATTTGCGTGCCGCAAACATTCGCCAAACGCCTAATTCCGACATGAGAGCGTGCCGCGGACAGGCTGGCCCGGCAGAAGCCCCCTAGTGGGCTCCCGCTCATCCTGGAGATTGCGCCGGGTAACGACCGGCGCCTTGTGGTCATACAGCTTGGCAAACGCCACCTTACTGTAGTCCATGTCTGCTGATAGATCTGCCGAACGCCCTTCGTGTTGCCGACATAGAAGGTATCCTGCGCGCCGGTCACTCGCTCTCGAACTCGCCGTGCGCTCGCCCTTTGTCTGCAAGACCAGGCCCCTGTTTGCATTCAGCTTCACGCACTTGCCGTCTTTCCTGATCTCGACGCCGCGCATGTCGGATACCCAGATCGCGACAGCGAGATCTAACGCGCTGCTTATGGGCGATCCGAAGGTTTCAAGCGATCGGCGCGTAGGAGAGGTCTGGCGTTCATTGGCTGCCGCGACAAGCCCCTTGAACAGGCCGGACAACGCTGGCACGGCCCTTGCTATCAAGATGCAACCCTGAGTGAGGCTGAGTACCTCCTTGCCGCATCGGAGTGGGATTATGACGGGCAATCCGCAGGCTAAAAAGCAAAAGCAAAACCCTCCGAACAAGCTCCCTGATGCGGACGATGCGCTGATCTGCGATTTTGGGGAAACACTTAAGCGTCTGCATCCGATGAGATACGTCGGGTACCCAGGTGTTCTTCGCAGGTTCAGTAACTGGCTCAAGAAGGGCAAGAAGGAGCCCATGACTAGCCGACTTTTCCATGATGGGCTTACGGACGATGCAGAACAGTTCAAGCGTGAATTCCAGAACAGCGCGATCTGCCCCGCATTGGCGCTGCTTCGGGAACAACATCGTGAGCCAGCAGGGGGGCACACCGGTGAGGGCAGTTCGCAACAAATCACCGGGGCATCGTCTTCAACCGCGGCCGTGTCGTCCTCCGCCATCGGCAGTCTCGGATCGTTGCCATCCGAGTCGAGCAATCGCGGTTTGGACTTGGATCTGAATGCGCCCCTTCCGGATGAGTGGCTTATTTCCGACTTCGGAAGCCAAGCCATTACGGCTGGCCGGAGCCAAGGCGTCGTGGCGCAACAGATAGGCGAGCTCAAGAAATTCTCCGCCTGGCGTCGCCAGACTGGTAAGCCGGAAATGGCCGGTCAGCTCGATCAGCTGCATGACGATACGCAGGCCTATGCGGTAAGTCAAAAAGTTGACCCCGACGCCGTTGCTACCCTCAAAAGGGCGGTGAAATGGCTTACGGAAGCCGCGCCAGGGAAAACCGTGAGTGGCGGTCTAAGGAAGGCAAAATACGACGAGGACGACGATCTTATTGACAAATACGGGGCAACAACAGACTTGAATATGAAGTCGGCGAGTGTCCGCGTGTACGCAACGGCGCTGCGTCGGTTCAGTGACTGGCTCTTTGACAACGACAAGACGCCGATCGCACGCCGACTTCACCGCGATGAGCTGTTGGAGGATGCTGATCAATTCAAGGTCTCGTCCAGTGACCCATCGATCCGACCCGCGCTGACAAAGCTTCGGAGCTTCATCCTCGAGCAAGCGGATTCCTCCGCCGGGGTAGACACTCCGCAGCGCAGCTCGGCCCAGGTGCCTGCCCAGTCGCTCGTGGAGCTCCCGTCCTCGGGTTTCGGCGGAGGGAGGCCCGTGGCGGAGTATGGACATCTTGTTGACTTGGGCTGGCAGCATGGCCGCCAAGCGGCCCCGGACATCCTGATCGCCGAACTGACGAAAAACGGCCTTCTGCCGACGACGCCGTTCCAGTCGACACATATGTACATCTTCGGCCAGCCCTACACGGCGCAGTTGGATCCAGCGAATGGGGTCGTGACCGGAAACAATCCGCGAAGCGGCAATAACATTATCCTTGTCCCGCAAATCAAACTCGAACCGGGCGAGTCAGCGGGAGCGCGCATCGCACACGTCCCGGAATCACAGCCGTTCGCACAACAATGGCCAACAGATACCTGATCTAAATCATCTCACGCAACACAGGCGCAGCCGTCTCGACCTGCCTTGCTCGGTGCAAGGGGGGCGTTCGGCGGTCAAGGATGGCCGCAGGCGACCGCGGCGCGGCACGAAGCGTCCTTGAGGACCGACCGCCCCCTTGCGATGGTGGGTGCAGGTGGGGCTCGGAGGCGTGTCGGATGGTGCAACTCAGCTCTTCGAATCGGCTACGCGACTACCAAGCCGTGGGCGGGTCAACGCTCTTTCGAGCGTAAGAACCTCCTCCTCCTCAAAAAGCCCGTCGCTCCTTGGTAGAGGCCTGCACATCGGCATTCAGTTGGTTAAGCGCCTTTGGCGACCTTCCGGTCTTGCAAATCCATCTCCTAGACCTTGCCGCCCATCGCACATAATTTCCGGCGAGGTCGCCCCTTTTTGGCTTCCGTTCGAAGTGGGAAATAAGTGCAGCGTCAATCTCGAGGTCGAGCGCCTCTTGTTGGTGAGAAGACCTGTCGGGCGGCCGTGCTTTGCTTCTTGTGCGGCGGACTGTCCGTCATAGTCCATCTCCGACTCAAGGATGTCCTCCGCGCCCAACCACTTTTGGAACATCTCAAAAGCAAGGGCCGCGCAAACGAGATCTGCCGAAATTGTTCAGCTTTGAGCGCCTCGCACACGACGGACGGTGTCCGACGTTCCAAGTCCAACAGAACTGTTGTCAGGACACGGTCAACTGTCGTTCGCGCGCGAACAGTTGCCGTTCCGCGCAATAGCCGCATCAGCTGCCGGAACGGAACTGCGCTCACCTCACTCACAAAGCCTGTCAGTTTCGATTGAAGAGAATCGAAATGGCCATAGTCCGACGATGCCTCTTCGTCAGCGATGATGAAATCACCCGCGGAGCCTTGCCATGCGTATGCGCACTGCACCCCGAGTTCGAAATCACCAGCCATACCAAACGCTCCCCGAAGCGAGGCTACCCCTGGCTACAGACATTATGCCGCGCAAGCAACGACTCGAGATCGACCGCAGCTATCGCCGCGTTCGTCCTTTGCTGTCCCCAGCCATGGCGCGGCCAAGACGCCCCCAAAAGGGCGGAGCACGAGCGGAGCTGGAACTCACAAAGCTATCGCCGCCGCCGCACAGCGGCCTGGGGACCGAAGTCGTTCACCACTTGTCTTCGCCGGTGGTACTTCCGGGAACGTGTTCCCATTTCACTTCTTTGTAGGTGAACGACCAGTCTTCCATGTTTTGGAAGAAGTTGTTCTGCGGGTTGATCGTCAGTGGCAGAAAAGCCTTGCCTTCGATCAAGGTCGCGTCCTTCCAGGTCGTTTTGAAGAAGTTTTGCGGCTTCGGCATCCCCCCTGGGTCAGCGCGGTAGAACTCGCACACCACCTCTTCAAGCACCTCGTTGGTGGCCAGCGCCTGCCAGAGCAGCGGCGAGGCGCGATCGAAGAACTTGGTGAAGACCACCGGCTGATGATTGCGCGCGCCGGTGGCGACACCACTCGCCATATCGCGTGGGACAATGATTCCACTGGTGAAGGCAACGACGGTGATCTTTGACTGGTTGTCGGCGTCGCTCTTGGCGACCTGCCCGATGCTATCAGGCTTGGACGCATCTTTGGAGATGTCGCCCTGTTTCTTGCCTTTGATCGTTATGTAAGCTTCAAGCGCCACTTTTGCCTCCATTGTCTGATATGTGCCAGCACGAACTGACGCGACAGACATCGCAACATCCGTGCCAAATGTCGTCGGCACAGAGATCGTTTGTATTTACCAATCTTTTGGATATGCCGGTCAAAGAACGCTGCGCAGATTCCGGCGCACCGTCCGCGCTAGGTTCTCTGCGCAAGTACAGCGATCCCTCACAGCATGACCGAGCCTGCTGACTCAAGTCGACACTCGACATCGAGAAACGCACGCGTGGCAACGTCGAGCACAGCCTGCCCTGTCACCCGATAACCGATGCGTTTGTCGACGACTGCATTGCCCCGCACTGCGTAGATGACCACTGTACGAGGACCTCGTTGCTGCAGCGTCAGATACTGCGTAGATAGCAGCAGGCGCAATTCGCGTCCGTCGCGAAGCAATTGGGTGCGAATGCCATCGGACGACGGCCGCGGTACGTTAGTCGTCGGTGTTGGCAGGATGGTTGCGCGCGCTGCATTGGCGACCGCTTCTTCTAACGGATCGATCTCGCGGGTCGCGGGTCGCCAGACAGTCATGAAGCGCTACGAGATGAAGAAAATCACACAGACCCATCGAATATCTCGATAGAGGCGCCTGACTGCGACTTGATGCGATTGAACAAATGTGTCTCGGAGGTCACTACTCCCTTCATATCGGGATTGTGCACCGCGCCGACCACCACCGGCCGGTCAATATCGCCGTTCATGTAGCCGACAAGAACTTCCGTTCCGGCGACCAGGGGAAAATGGAGCCCGGTTTCACTCGGGCCAACATAAGGCTCGAGCTTTCTGACGTAGTCGCTGCCAAGTCCTTTCGACGCCGCTTCGTCGGCGAACGTAAACTGCAGCTTGTAACGGCCTTGGTCGTCGATTTCGGCCCGCTCATTCCACGCCTCTCCATCGATCTTGGCGCTGTAGAGGCCGACGCCCGGCGGCACAGGCGTCATAGCGACTGGACGGTAAGGTACGTCCGACCGGATGCAGTGGACCATGTTGTAGTAGGCGCGCCCGCTCCGCGGCAACGCGTTGAACCCGGTCGGCGCCGGCCGGTAGGCCGAGTGATCTGCCGCGACGACCAGATATTCGCCATCGAACCGTGGATGGCCCTGCAGTTCGAAAATGCGTCCTGCGCGGAGCTGCGGCGCATCGCTATGGGCGATGTACATCGTTTGACTGGCGCCAATTTGCTCCGCACGGATCTTGGCAAGCGTGATCGCTTCTCCTTCGGAAGCAAAATGCCCGCCGAACCGTTCGGCCTGCCCCAAGAAGCCGCCACCTTGCCCGACCTCTTCATCCACGGATATGACGGAAGGCACCGTTTCGTTGTAATCGCGGAGCTTGATCGTCTTTGTCGAGAGAACGCGGCGTTGCCGGACTGACAGAATTGCGCTTTCGTCGACACGGCGGGACGTGCCGCGGTCGCGTTGGTGCGAATAGAGGATGGCCGCGCTGGCGCCGAACCTGACCTTGGGAAATGCCAGGTTCTTGTCACCAAAGACGACGGTCTCACCGTCGTCTTCCTGCTTGAAAAAATAGAAAATTCCGTTCCGTTCGCACAGGCGCGAAATGAAATTGAAATCACTTTCATTGTACTGCGCGACGTAATTTCGCTTTGGGTAGCTATCTAGATTGTACTCGGCCGGGATGCTGATGGCTGCCCTGTTCAGCTCCTGCTTGACGATGTCATCCACGCCCACCGGCTGGCCAGGGCCGTAAACGCGGCTAGCTAGGGAGAGTTCGGTGACCGAGAAGCGTGGGCGTAAAACGAACTGAAGCACCCGAAGTTCGGTTATTGTTGGGTCCAGTTCCTCTACCAGTGCGCAGAGGCCCGAGGCAGTCCATTGCCCGCATGCGGTTTTGATCGTCAGCCTGGCGCGTTCACCGATCATTGAGCCGATATCTGCATTGCTCGATGTCGTGGCATAAACCTGATAGCTGAACGGCAGCGAAATGCACTCTGTGCCTTCGAAGCCTTGCACGTCGAGCTCGAGCTCTGGCTTACTGAGAATGTCCAGACTCATGCTGAGATTATATTCGGCCATCGGTACACCACCTCGAAACGCTTGCGGAGCTAAAGAGCTCGTGTCTGTTACCGCCGAGCGAGCTGCCATCGGAGACGGCAAGCGTGTGCTCGCAATTTCCAAGCATTGGAAATGATCACATAGTATCTTGCCTCCTTACACGCTTTACGACAGCCGCATGGCGCGCACCGCCCCACACGCGGTAAAACCAAGGCAGCCGGATGAGACCCTGGACAAACTCATCGACCGTCTGGATTCGGTCGCGGCGGTTGAGGGCAAGACCCGAGGCGAGTGCCCGCCATTGCGCCGTTGAAATGGTCGAAGGCGGCGCGGGTGTCAGATTCTCGTCGAGCGCCTCATCAGCCGGCCGTCGCCCATATGGATGCGTGCCGGTCAGCACCAGATAGGCTACCACAGCAAGAGAAAAGACATCATCGCTTTCCGCACGCGGGTCGCCCATCAGCATCTCTGGCGATGCATAGGCAGGGGTCATAAGAGCGATCTGATCGGACACTGCCGCGGCCCTCTCGCTTCGCGTCGTCTCCTCGCGCGCAAGCACCGCACCAAAGTCCAGAATTTTGACTGCTCCGCTTGACGTCATGAAGATGTTCCCCGGTTTCAGGTCGCCATGGACCATTCCGAAACGGTGCATATGGGCGAGCCCCTGCCCTGCAGCGCCGATGATACGAAAGGAAGCAGCGGGTGAGAGTGGACGTCCCTGATGTTCAATCAGGATCTGGGCTAGCGAGCGGCCCTCGAGGAGCTCCATCACCTGGTAATGGTACTTGCCGTCGTAATCGGAGTCATAAATGCGCACCAAATTTCGGTGTACGACCTTACGCAAAAGACGCGCCTCACGATGCAGCAGCTCGACCAATTCCTGGCGCATGGTCGGATGCTGTCGGATGACCTTCACTGCAACTTCGGGATTTGGTTCGCGCGCCCACAGACCAATCCGATCGATCGCGCGATAGACGGTGCTGATGCCGCCGACGCCGATCACGTCCACCAGGTCGAAACGGCCGCCGAGCACGTATCCCAGGGGAGCGACCGCCCCCAACGAGGACGCGTTCAAAGTGCAACCTCGCTCGAGCGGACAACGATCGCGCGGACATCACCGGTTGTTCCCCTGGTGCAACAAAGCAGGCGGAGCGCCGAGCTCGCGGCATCGATCTCAAAACGCAATTGCGAGCTTTGCGTGTAGCCCGACGGCCAGCGATCGCCTTTCGTCTGATGGGACGTCGCCATGGATAGGTTGAGCCGTTGATGCCTCGGTGCAACGAAGCACCATTGGCCGGGCGCTTCCCGCAGATACAGAAACGAATGCCAACGCCCGCTGGTCATAGGCTATCCGGGCACCGGAACGAACGAAGGACACTCAAGCTGAACGGATTGCTCACGCTTGCCGCGCGCAGCTCGTAGGTCACGTTGGTCCCATCCGGCTTACCGATCGTCATGGCAAACCGACCCGAAGCGCCACCTGAGGCCAGTTGTGAGGCGTCGAGGAGCCGGAACAGTGCCCAGGGGCCGGAGCGTTCGATCCTCTCCTCGGTTTTATCCGCCGCGGTCAGCGTAATGGAAGCGATACTTGCATCGGTTCGGGTCGGCCATTCGAACTCGTAGGCGCGCGGCGCCTCGTGACGATAGGCGATTTCCTTGCCGTCCAGGACAAACGTCGCGCCCATCAATTTGGGGCTGAGGTAGACTGGTTTGATGCTGAACTTCACGGCCGGTGCGGACCCGGGGCTGCTGAAGAATGCATTGCGGATCTCCCGCGCGCGCTGAAATTGAATCAATGCATCCGCGCGGATAGGTGCCTCTGCGCTATCGATGGTCGCCGGTGCAAGGCCGGTCCGGCGGTCGACGACAAGCGGCGAAAGGTATTTCTGAGAAAAGTCATCGACGATGCCGCCGGGACGGAAGAAATCGCCGAAGTCCTTGAGGGTCATGTCTTCGCTTGCCAATTCAAACACTGGATAGCGCTGAAAAATGATACCCTGGCAAACCGGGATCACTTCGCGCGTCCAAACCGCATCGACATAGTCGTGCGCCCGCTTGAGCAAGCTGTTCCACGTCTGAAGCGTCGTCTCGTTCATGATGGTGCGAATCGGCTCCGGTCGCAGCGCCGAGTCGGCGCGCAGGGCACCGAAAGCGTCGTTATTCGGATCCTTGGCGCGTCGCTGAACGAGCTGAAACGCGGCCTGGTTCGGATCCGGTGCGGCCACGATGTTGGCCATTGCCGCATAGAGACCGCCGAAGAGACCACGGATATGATCCATGCCCGTCGACTGTCCCGACGCCCCGTCTGTGGTCAGTTGGGCCAGAGGCCGGAACGCTTCGGTGATCCGCGTTCCCGGCCACGGTGCATCACCAAACGCAGCGCGGAACAGAGCGCCCGCGGCATGACCGACGGCCGCCGAGGAAGGCCCGGCGGAGGTGCCAGGATCTCCGGACTTGGCCAGGGTCTGCTCCCCTGGCGGCAGCAAATTCGAATTGTCGCGTACGAGCGAAACGACCTGCTGGAGCGTGCTTTGAGAACCGGCCAATCCGCGCATGATCGCTGAGCCGCGTTGCAAATCGTCAAACTTGACAACATGGATACTGCTCAGGACATTTGACCAAACACGGATATAATCATTGACATACCGATCCATGACTTTGAGGGCGATCTGTTGAATATCTTCCGTGTCGATCGGGGCGCCAGCGAGGAGCCAGTCGGCGTTCTGCTCTGCTCGGGCGATGAGCGGCAGGTTCGGCAGCACGAAATTGAGGAAACCCTCGCGCGTGAAGATCCCCGGGATCATGGCAGCATTGTCAACCGGTTCGTGCTCGTCAATGGTGGGAAAGGCAATCTGCAAGGTGCGCATCTGGGTGATCTCAAGCTGGCCTGAGCCCACCAGACCAATCAAATCGATCGGCCGCAGGCGCGTGTTCTGCGCGCCTTCGCGCAGGAGGCGGGCGTAGACCTGCTCGACGACCGGGCGCTTGCTCAGCCGGGAGCGTACCGCTCCCACGAATTGCTGGTCGACACTGATGGGCTTCGGCAGCAACTCGATAAGCCGCGCAAAATGCTGGTTCAGCTCGCCCGCCGACGTCGGATCGAGCGCAAAGGTGCGCGCGACTTCATCGCGCGCGGCGTGCTCGACTTCGCCACGGTCGAAATGCCCGGGATCGCTCAGCATCCAATAGGTACGGAACACCTGCTTGACCTGATCCAGCAAAGCGTCGTTGCCAGCGCGCAACAGGGCATCGATGCGGATGGCGAGCCTGCCCGCAAAAACCGGCAGCAGGCGATTGAGCAGAATGCGGTCGTAGGCATTTTGGGCTGCTGGCGCAAGCACAGGGGTCGCCGAGATGCCGAGGCCATCAAGCCAGGCAAACCAACTGTCTTCCCCAGCCGCCAGGCGTAGCCGGCGCGCGGCATTGAGTGTCGGCAGGACGGCCTTAAGGTCGAGCGGTCCGCGAGCCTCCAGGAGGCGCGCCTCTGCAATCTGCGCAGCCACTCTGGTTTGGTCAATACGCGCCTCATTGCGAGTGAAGGCACTATACCACACAATGAAGGCAGCCACGGTTAGCACCATTGCCATGATATGCCCGCCGCCATGTATCAGCGCGAGCCGGCGCTCCAGTTTTAAATTGCGGCCGACCAGTCCCTGCTCGGCAAAGATCACTTCGGTCAGCAGCTGCTTGATAAAGAACCCCCTCCCCGGGCCAACGGTCGGCATGCGCCGGGTCAACTGCAGACCGAAGTTCCGACCAATCGCATCGATCACGCGATCGATCGGCTCTCCCTCCTGTGTGCCGCTGGTAAAGTAGACGCCACGCAGCATCGGCTCTACTTCGAAGCGGCGTGATCGGAAGACCTCACCAACGAAGCCAGCGATTGCGGTCCGGATACCCCAGAACTCCTTCGGAAACGAATACATGAGTCCCCGCCGGATGAGATCGCGTTCATCGTGCATGCGAAGAGCCAGTCTCGCCTCAAGCCGCTCCGCAAGTTCCTGCATCTCCAGACTCACGGCGTCGCCGATACGATCGCACGGCCCGAGAGGAAAGGTCTTGCCCCAGACTTGGGCACGGCCCTGCTGGTCGAGATCGCCGAAATATTCGGTAAAGCCACGCACCATATCGCATTTGTTCACCAGCAGATAAACCGGAATGCGCATCCGAAACGTCTTCAGCAGCTCCTGTATCCGCGAACGAATGGCCTCGGTGTGCCGCCGCCTCACCGGCTCGTCCGGCGACAAGACATCGGCCAAGCTGACTGCAACCAGGATACCGTTGATGGGCCGCCGCCGCCGATTTGTCAGGAGAAGATCGAGAAAGCCGCGCCAGGCCGCACGGTCCACCTCGGTATCTTTGTCCTGCGTCGTGTAACGGCTTGCCGTGTCGATCAAGACTGCATCTTCTGCGAACCACCAATCGCAGTTTCGTGTGTCGCCGATGCCGGCGACCGGCTCGACGCCCAGCTGCCGGGAGAGCGGAAACTCGAGCCCGGAGTTGCGCAAAATCGTCGTTTTGCCCGCGCCCGGTGGGCCAATGATGATGTACCAGGGCAATTCGAACAGATAATTTGGTCCACGTTTGCCGGCGAAGACCGTATCACGCTGGACCTGCAGTGCGTCCTCGAAACGCCTGCGAATGAGTTCGACTTCCTCCCGGCTGTTGTCGGCATGCCTGATCAGGCCCTCGCTCTCCATCAGTGACTTGATGATGCGTCGGTTGGTGCGACGCGCCAGCACGTAACGGACAACGGTGACGAGCACGACCACGAAGAAAAGGCTTACGATCGCGGCGGCCCGAGCGGTCATCGGGTCGAGCGGACGTTGCTCGAACACGACGAGATAAGGACCGCCGAACCAGATGAGTAGGCTGATCGCGAGCAAGCAGACCAACGTGACGATGCCTCGAACCGAGAACAGGACCGCCAATTGTGCGCCGAACACGTAGCTCCTCCCCCTAAAGCGGTCCCGAGCGGCCGATCGACTCGATCAACTGCTCGACAGCCGCCAATTGGCTTCCGAGGCCCCAACGGAAAAAGGTGTAGCCGATGAGCATTACAGAGGCGGCGACGGCGAAGACAATCCACAAGGGCCCGTAATGCCGCACACCTGTGCGCGCTCTGATGCCACGCCATTCGCCCGACAGTTGAGCAGGCGGCGCGGTCGTGTGTTCTCCCAAAAGGCGACGGACCTCCGCGCGCAGGTCTTCAAGCTGCTCGCGGCCGCCTTGCATGACGCGATATTTACCTTCAAAGCCCATCAGCAAGCAGAGATTGACGAGCCTTAGCAGTGCGAGGTATTTGACCGGCTCGGCCTGGATACGCTCGACGATTTGGAAGACCTTTTCGCCGCCCCACGTCTCGTTGTGGAACTGGTTGAGCAGACTATTGTCGCTCCAGGCGCTTTGACTGCCCCATGGCGTGGTCATCACAGCTTCGTCGACCAGCGCGCATATGAGGTAACGCGCGGCGCTCACATCGCCGCGGCGCGCCTGATTTTTGACGGCACGCTCTTCGAAGCGACGAATTTGCTCGACAGTTCCACGGCGCATCGCCCCTACATCGGCGTTCTCGACCATGCGAAGCTGCGCGACGATCAATAGGATCGGTGTTGCGGCCGCAACCAAAGTGTCTTCCAGTGCGGCTGGATCAAACAGCCCCTGCGCGACAATTTCGGCATGATTGGCGATCCCAACTTCGCCGGGTTCAGCTGCTGGTGATGGCGCAACGGGAAACCTCACTGCGGCGCCCCCGGACGGAACGCGAAGGGAAGATTGGCCGCGTTGAATATTAGGGATCGGAGCGAGCGGTCTGCGTCCAATGACTGTCGGCTCATCCATGTGTTTCAGCCTGGTTAGCTAAACGTTCTCCGCGGATGGCCCAGAATTCGAGATGCAGATCCGGGTAGTCACCGCTGACGTGGAAAGCGAAGGCCGCCGAACGCGGCAGGGTGCGCCATAGCTCCACCGACTGATCGAGCTCGAAATAGACGGCGCTCTGGATGTAGGGTATCTGACGCGGTGCCACGGGCAGCGCGCGAATAGGAACACCGGGGAGCTGAAGATTGACGAGATCTCGGATCTGCTCGACCGAGCCTACCTTCATTTGCGCCGGAAGCTGGATGCGCAGCGTCTCGGTCGCCACACTCGCCACCGCTACAAGAACGAAGCGAGCATCCTGAAACAAGGCGCGGTCGGCAATGAGAGCGATCAGGATGCCATAACCGCGATCCTGCAGCGGCAGCGATATCGCGGCGCCCTGGATCACGACGGACAAGAGCTCGCGCAGGATGCGTACCAGAGCTGTGAAGCCGGTTTCGAGATCCTCATGACAATAGGCAGGCATATCTGCGGGTGTGCGGCGGTCGCCGACGAAACTCGACAGCTGTCCTGCAAGGCCAAGCAGTGCGCGGAAAAGCGTTTCGGGGTGATGACCGCGCGTCGCTGCGAAATGGTCGAAAACGGCTTCGGCGCCGTTCACGATGGATAACGTGACGAGATCGATCAGTCCCGCGCCATCTGCCCTCGAGCGTGACGGGTCGGCGCGCGCGGCAAGAGCCTCAGCGCGGGTCCGAAGCAACGACCTGACCTCGTTCAATAGCGCAATCAGCGGTTGGACCGCGTGGATATCGAGGGCCGGCGGGAGGTAGGTGTCGATCAGCGTAATGGCGCCGGCCGAGTCGATCTCGTGGATCCGACCGATAGGCATCGTGATCAGCTCGTCCTGCTCCTCACTGTCGAACACAAGATGCGTTGTCAGCGCTGCAACATTGATATCGACGGGAGGCTTTTCAGGCGCAGTCGCATTTCGGACCTGCAGGACCTCCTGACGATGGCGGCTCAAAGGTGAATCCCCGGGAGAGAGATCGTTGCCGGCTTTCCGGCGCCGCGCCACAGCGATCTTCACCGACAGGTTCTTCGCCGCAGCTGGAGGTGTTCGTCCAGGTGGAAGCTGACCGTACTCAGGTAATCGAAGCGCCGTGCCGTCAGGCATAATGGCTTCGAGCTCGGTAAGGACGACCTGCCCGAGCGCGAGGCAGCTGCGATCAAAGGCAATCTTCCGAACGCCCCAACCGTGGGCGATCAGACAGCCGACGCGATTCTCGAGCAGTTGCTCGACCCAGCGGTCGTATTGCTGCAGGTGCTGCGGCCGCACCAACATCCCTTCCGACCAGATCGGTCTACTCGTCACAGACATCGCCAAGTCGCTTTGCCAAGTCGCTTTGTGAACTCTAAAAAGCGGGATCTGCTCAGGACCTCGCCATGACGGCGACAGAGGCAATCAGAAGATCTTCCACCAGTTTTGGCTGGCTTCAACGCTGATCGCATGCGCCGTCAATTTCACCAAAATCGTGTTGTCTCGGTCGGGTTTGATTTCGGCCGTCGATCGCCATTGCGCATCGTTACCCAGTCGGAAACCGGCGATCACGCCGATATAGCGAGTGTCAATGGGCGTGTTGCGTTCGAAATCGTATTTCTCGCCAGGCTTGAGTTCAGTCTCGCGCTTAGCCACCAGGTCGGGCCCGAGGCGTTTGGCGTCGTTGTCGAACAGCTCGAAGAACTGCGCCCGGTCGAAATTGGTCGTCGACTTCAGCTCGTAAATGCGTACGACAACAGGCGACGGCTCACCGCGCGCGTTCTGATTGACGAGCGGATCGGTCTGGATCACGAATTTGATCGGCGTTGTCTTCAGGCTCTTATCGATCGAACAGCTGGCTCCTACGGCGGCTATCAGCAATGCTCCGCTCACGAGAGATAACCTCTGAAGCTTGTACGGCGACACCATCATGGAGCTTTCCGCTCGCTTGGGCCAAGTGCCGAGAGCCGCGAGTCGTAGACTCTCGCAAACTCTTCTGCGGTATAGGTGCGCACAGCCCGATCAACGTCATTGACCATCGATGCATGCAGCTCGACAAACCGGTCCCACAGCTTGGCCTTGTTGATGCGGGTACCAAAGAGCCCTTTCCGGGCGCCATCACTCTCGATCCGTTGCGGGCTCATATGTGTCAGGACATTGGTAACTCCCGCGCGCATGGCCGCTATGGCGGCGACCTCATGCGCCTTGATGTCGTAGAACCCTTCACGGACTGATTGGGAAAGCGGGAGAAAAGCGTGATGCTTCGCAAGCGCCTCGCGCAGCGCGCTATGACCGCTTTTCATGAACTTGAATGCATTGTTGTCGCCAGCGCGTGCCCGTGCTGGCTCAATCTGGAGTTCGCCTTTGACTATGGTCCAAGCAGCCAGAATCGATTGCAGGCCGTTGGCCATTTCCACGATCGCGCGCCCGACTTCAGCGAGGACCTCCCGGCGCTGCGCCGACGGCAGACACCCCGGATCGACCCCCAGTGCGTTCCAGAATTCCTGGAGTTCACCTGATTCTGCCGACACCCCTGCGGGGGAAAGCGAGGCTGCAATGGGCATCGCGTCGTGAACCTGCAAAGCGTCGATCGGCCTCCGCGCAGCCCGCTCATTCTTGACCGCCGCCCCGTCAAGCCTGCGCTCTCCGCGACGAACGTCCGATGCACCGGGAGCGCTCAATGGCCCGCAATCGGCGGAAGCGCGACTGATCGGATTGGGCGCCACCTGAAACGGGGCGCTTGGTGCGTCGAGGCGCCAATTCGTCGCTCGTGACGATGCGGGTGGCGCCACTCCGAACGAGCTAACCCCCGGCAACAGATCGCCAATTTCAAGGCCCTCTGGAACGATCGGTGCAGGACGGCCGGTCGATTGTGCGGCCGAGCTTTCCTTGAATAGTGTAGGCGGCCCACGCAATGGCTCGTCAAATGAGGTCTCAGCCTGCGGCAACGGAAGAGGAGGTTCGCGCAGTCGCACATGCGAGGGCGGCATCTTCGTGTCAACCGCGCTTGAGCATCGGGCCATCTGAGACAAGTCCGCCAGCAGATCCAGCTCGGCTGATCCCTCGTCCTTGCCGGGAACCTCGTCTTCAAGAAGACACAAGAGATCACGCACCTGTGGTGAAACGACCGCCTGTCGCGTCTCTTGCGCAGCTGAAGGGTAGGACGACTGGCACCCGTCGATCGCGGTTAACGGATCGAGTGGAAGATCTGCATGCCTGCCCAACAGCCCGGCAGCCGTAGGGGGCACATCAGGCAACTCCTCACCGAGCGAAGGCGACGGCACGGCCGGCGTTGCGCCACTGATGCGCACGGCGTTCGAGCTCGTTAAGCCGAGCTGCTTGCGTTTCTCGTCAGGATCGTACTCGATCATGACCGCGATGATGTAGCTGGCCATGTATAGTGTATCGCCATCGGCCAAAGGCGCCGTATTGCCACGCCCCAACGGCGCGTCGATCGTGTTGATGTAGACGCCGTTGGTGCTGGTGTCGGTGACGGAGAATCCGATACCGTTGAATGCGATCTGCGCATGGCGTGCCGATAGAGTATTGGTTGGATCCGGAAGCTGCCAGTTGCAGCCAAGTCCACGCCCGATAACGCCACCTTCCGGTCCGAACGTCTGTATTGCGTTTCGGCCCAGGGCTTGCGCGTTCTCTCCGATGATTCCGAGTATGAGATGCATCCCAGCCTTGTTCGACTTTGCTTTTCAGCGCGCCTTTCGTATGCGCCCACCAGACCGGACTTGTGCGAGGTGCCAACCGTAGCTACCTCCCTTGCACCTGTTCCTTGCACCACGTTGAGAGATCGATCGACCGATTCGCGCGCCCTGTCGCTTTTCGTGGACTCTCAGGCCGGTGAAGGAAGCAGTGATTTTTCCCTCTCAGGAGCGCGGCACATCGGTGCGAGAGAAGAAGAGCATCGCTCGTCCTGCGTGTCCGCCTGCATTCAAACCCCTCTCTCTTAGCGGCATCCTGCTAGCAACCGCCGTGCCAACGCTTCTCACTCTTCAAGCTACTGATTGGCATTTGAAAAATGGGGCGCTGCAAACAACGGCCGGTGTTCTGGACGTGACAGGGCGCTACGACTGTCAGATACTGGACAAGCGTCAACGTGGGGCTGAGCTCCGACACGACCCCTTCACTTGAACTTGCCGGTGTAGCCGATCCGTGCAGGCTCGGCAGAGGGCACTTGGGCAGTCGCTGGATGCCTGCGCATCTACCATCTGGCTTCGTCCTTTCAATCCATCAAAGACGAGGGCCTGAGAGAGGCGTGCGCGTCGGACCTCAATACGTCGAACCTGACGAATCAAGCGAAGACGATCACAAGAGAACTAAGCTCTCGGTCGCCGCGAAAGGGTCGACCAACGTCGTCCAGCCCAATTCTCCTCTACCCAGAACCCATTCCGGCATCTCTCCGGGCGCCAGTTCTAGCTTGAGGTCCCAGGCCAGCGGCTCGCGCAAGATGGCACTCATAAGACGGCAAAGGATGGCGTGGGTCTCGCGAGCCGGCAGCAGCGACAAAAACTGCTGCTTGCTGAGCGGACCGAGGCAAAGCCGAAATTTGCCCATTAGGTCCGGCATTGTTTCGCCAGCAAGAGTATCAAAGCCGAGCTGAACACCAGGGCTACCCAGACGCCACTGCGCTTCTGGCGGAATCTCGATTTCGCGCCAAATGAATTCTTCAACCCGGGCCGGAATGTCCAGATGGTTGGAAATGACGCCGGCTACGAGCGGTGCCGATCGGCTGGACAAGGCAAGCTGACCTGCATGAGGCAGCAACCGGGCCCGCCATTCCCGTTCATCGACTGTGTTTTCCGCGGGCATGAGCCCAAAAAGCGCACCGACCAACACCGATATCGCATCGGTTGCTCCCTCCTCGAACCGCAAATGGTGGCGATAGTACTTCCAAATTCGCAGCAGCAGGCTAATCAGACGGTGATTGAAAAAGTCAAAAAATTGGCCGAGCGCTCCAGTGCCGTCCCCGTGAATCACCCGTTCGGTGAACAAGGGGGGCAGCGGCGACGATGGGCCGTGCAGCCCCAGGAAATTGACAAACACTTCCAGCCGCTCGCCGACGGCCTTGACTTGCCTGATCTCCTCGATCTCATCGGCGGGAAAGCCGAGCATCGGCGCCGCGCGGAAGCGCACCGCCTCACGCGCAGGATCGTCGGTTGATCCGATTGGAGGAGCATCGCTGAAGCGCCGTTCAAGAAGAGCTGCGAGCGAGAAAAATCCGTAAGCCGCAAGCTCCTTGACATCGTCAGACGCAATCAGAACGGCGTGATCGTCCCGCTTCTCGCTGGCCATGTGTAGTGCGCGTTGCTCTCCGTGCCGCGGACCGAAAACCGGTGCAGAATGTTGATACCGGCGAAGGTCGCGAGGAAGGCGTCGAGTACCGAGCCGAACAGGAACAATTCGCCTTCACTGCCGATCTTGCTGTCAGCCACGGAGAGTTCGATGTTGCGCATCCGGATCGGGGCGCCGCGCACCACATGATCCGTATCGGTGGTCACGAACCGGTCGAGCCCCTCGAGCAGCAGCTCCAGGCGACGGCGCGCCTGAAGATCGTACACCGCACGGAAATCGTAACTGGAAATAACGGTCCGCAGCGTATCGATATTGACCATGGAGCCGTAATTGCGCGCCAAATTGGCCGTCAAGCGCCGCAACAGGCCGTCATTGATCGGTGGCGGCACCTCTGCAACGACCCCGGTAATGTTGGAGAAGGTGACGGAGCGAGGCGTGTCGGAAGAAGGCTGATCCACCGCACCAACCGGCAGCCGCTCGGCGATGGGGCCGTTGGAACAGGTCAATCGAAGCGAGGCGACATCGATCGGAGGATGTTGGGTGATGTCGAGTCGATCAACGAAACTCACGTAGTGATCGATGCCCCGGCCGATCACTGCGGGGCGAATGCGCTGGCGAAAGTAAGCTCGGTTGCGATCGGCCCCGGGCAGATCGTGGCGCAGCAGACCGAATGGCTCGAACTCGATACGTTCGGGATGTCCTTGCATATGGCCGGTCACGCGATCGACAGAACGGATGCTGAAGTTCGGTCCCCCCGACGAAAGCACACGGTATTCGGTTTTCTTCTGCTCCAGGCGGATCGGCGAAGCCTCGTGAGCGAAGACATTAATGGCTGGTGTGCAATTCAAGCGAATCTGATCCTTACTTAAGCGCAATTGCGCGGGGAACGGACGATGAAACTCGATGCTGAGCTTGCACTCGCTCTCCGTCTTGGTTCCGACCGGATCGAGACCGGACAATTCGACATAGAGGAACTTCGAGGGATAAGTCAGATATTCTTGAATGATCCGAAATCCTGAGAACCCGTTCGATGGCCAAGGCAAAACCGTCTCGTCATCGCCAAAACCGACTGGCGCGATTTGTGTTGGCCCAATTGCGGCAACGACCTGTTGATCCCCCACGGTGACCGTCGCTGCCGTGACGTGACGGCACAGCCAGGTCAATAGATAGCGACCTACCTGCGGCTCGCGCTCAGTCGAAAAGAAGAACCGGAGCCGGCCTTTCCGAAGACATGACAGGTTTTGCCGACCGGTTGCCTTGATAGCCAGGGTAAGGCGAGCCGAACTCGTCCGGTTCTCGAGCTCGATGTCATTGATCTCCAGCGGCAGAACGTCAATGGGATAGCAGGTGACAAACGCGCAACTGGTTCCCTCAATCGGACGCGAGCGGATGCTTGTGCCAGCAGGAACGTTCACGCTCACGGCGCTCGCCGACGGCTTCACGGCAAACGCCAGCGTCGTGATGGGCGGCAGGGGTTGGAGATATTGTGGCCACACCATCCGCAACAGGTCATGGACGATTTCTGGGAACTCGTCGTCGAGCTTCTGGCGTAGCCGCGCCACGAGGAAAGCGAAGCCTTCCAAGAGCCGCTCTACGTCCGGATCGGTCGCATCACGTCCGAGAAAGGGAGCGAGCTCGGGACTAGCCTGGGCGAAGTCGCGGCCAAGCTCGCGCAAGTAGGACAGTTCATCTTCGAAATACGGGTTGATGGCCACCGCTTCAGCCTCTCACGAGGACGCGCCTGTCGTCGCTCACGATCGTGTCGAACGAAACGAGCTCGACCTGGTCGTTATCGTGCACCATTGCCGTTACGTGGAACGTCAGCTGTAACGGCTTGTCAGGATCAGCATGAAAGCGGATCGAAACATTTTTCAATCGAGGTTCAAACGCCTCGATCTCCTGCTTGAGCATGCGAGCGACCGCGCGAACCGCGTCAACTCCCTGGCCGATCGCGTCGTTTAGATCTGGCAAGCCGTAGTCGGGTCGCGTCTCGCAGCAGCCCTGGCGCGAGTTAAAGATCCGACGCAGATTTTCCAGAATACTCGCTCGGAGACGGTCGAACGAAAAATGATGCTGCGACGACCGAACCATGGTCACGGTTGCTTCTTCCAAGCGCTCAATAAGGCTGCGGTCGAGCATCGACTGGCCACCCCTTTATTGCTTGTCGAGCCTGCCCTTTAGCGTCAAAGCAAAATCCGCGCCCATGTACTTCAGGTGCGGGACGACGGATATGCCGACGCGATACCAGCCCGGCTCACCTTCGACATCTTCGACGTCGATCTCAGCCTTACGCAAGGGACGGCGCGAGCGGACATCTGCCGACGGATTCTGCTGATCGGAAACATACTGGCGGATCCAGTTGTTGAGCTCGCTCTGCAGCTCTTCCCTGCTCTTCCACGAGCCGATGTTTTCACGCTGCAGCACCTTGATATAGTGTGCGAACCGGTTGATTATGAACATATAGGGCAGCTGGGTACCAAGCTTGTAGTTGAGCTCGGCTGCCTTCCCTTCCTGAGTATTGCCGAAATACTTCGGCTTCTGCACGGAATTGGCCGAGAAGAAAGCTGCGTTGTCCGAGCCCTTGCGCATGGTCAGGGCAATGAAGCCCTGTTCGGCAAGCTCGAACTCGCGCCGGTCCGAGATGAGCACCTCCGTAGGTACTTTACTTTGCAACTGCCCCATCGATTCAAATGTGTGCAGATTGAGGTCCTCCACCGCCCCACCTGACTGTGGGCCGATAATGTTTGGACACCAGCGGTACTTGGCGAAGCTTTCGGTCAGGCGGGTTGCGAAAGCAAAGGCGCCGTTGCCCCACAGATAGTTGTTTGTCTCGCCATCCGAAGCTTCCTGATAGTTGAAACTCTTTACTGGAACCGTCTCCGGTCCATAGGGCAAGCGCAGAAGGAACCGCGGTAGCGTCAAGCCGAAATAGCGAGCGTCCTCGCTTTCGCGGAACGAATTCCACTTGGCATATTTCGGCCCCTCGAATATCGATTGCAGGTCCTTGAGATTGGCGATCTCCTCATGTCTTTCGACGCCGAACATCTCAGGCTCGGCTGAGGCGACGACAGGCGAATGCGACATGGCCCCTACCGCGCTCATGTACCGCATGAGCTTAACGTCTTGGCTCGAACTGCCAAACTCGTAGGCCGATATCATGGCTGCGACGGGCTGGCCGCCAAACTGGCCAAACTCGGCTGTGTAGACGAGCTTATACAGACCGGACTTGACGATCTCCGGGCTGTCTTCGAAATCGGTCAGGAGATCGTCCTTGCTGACGCTAAGAAGTTCTATCCTAATGTTCTGACGGAAATCGGTTCGGTCGACCAAGAACTTGAGCCCGCGCCAGGCCGCCTCGAGCTTTTGGAACTCATCGGCATGCAGCACAGCGTCGAGCTGAGCCGACATCTTGCGATCGATCTCCGCGATCATCTGATCGATGAGCGCATTGTTGACCTTCCCATCGGCCCGCCCCGGTTTGATGAGCTCGGCAAGGAAAGCCGCGACACCCCGGCGGGCGAGGTCGTACCCCTCGTCGCGTGGTGTGATTTTGGTCTCGACGAGAACCTGATCAAGTAGCGAAAGCTCAGTCGTCATAGTGGTGACTTCGGCGGTTTGCTGCGCGTTTGAATCAGCCATGGTAGCGTCGCTCATGCTGCTTACTCCGGTTTGCTGGTGAGCTCGCCAAGTAGCCGCGGCCTAGCGCCGTCATCTTCGAGCAAGTTCTGGATGGCTTTACGGAAGTTCGGTACATTGCCGAGTGGGCTTTTTAGAGCGATCAGGGCCGCGCGCAATTCGGTCAACGCTCGAACTTCGGAGATTTGTTGCGCGACACGCTCGGGCTCAAAATCCTTCAGGCTCTCAAACTTCAGCGTTACTGACAGCTTGGCGGCCTCAGGCGATTCGTCGAGCTTGTTCTCAGCCAAAATGTCAAGGCTCAGTTCCTTACCTTTGACGACCTCGTTAAAGTTGTCCTTGTTGATATCGACGAGTTCTCTGTCCTCAATGGGACAATCATCGACCCGTCCGGTGAAGTCGCCCAAAACCATCAGCTTGAGCGGCAACTCGACATCCTCCTTGAGGTTGCCGGTTGCCGGCTTGAAGCGGATATTGACGCGCTCCTTCGGAGCGACCGAGCTTTCCTGTGACATACGAGCTCCCATTAATCCCTTGGGTTTGACGAACTCAGCCGCGACCGAGGCGGCTCGCCCGCGCGATGTCGATCCGTGCTGCTCGGGTACGGATCTGCTCCAGCGCGAGGCGACGGCGAGGCTCGTCGATCATCTGTTGCGACTCAGAATGGGTCATTGCGCGGAAGCGCAGTTCAGCAGCCTCAAGCGCAAGCGCGGGCTCCCAACTTTCCAGTTCGCGCTTAGCGACAACCCCTTCAATGTGTTCTAGCAGCGGGACGGCGGTCGTGACGAATCCTGTCTCGATGCAGAAACGTGCTTGCGCAAGCTGGCCGACGAAACGCGCTCGCTCGCAGATCGCGCCATCCAGCGCACGCGACAGCCTCTCCAGCGCCGCCTGCGGCTGCCCGCCGCCGATGAGCTTGTATGCATCGGCGACCGCTTCCTCAACGGGATCAGGGCCCGCCGTCGCGTCTATCACTGCTGCGGCCCAGGCACGCGTTTCGTCATCTGCAAACGGCCTGCCGTTGTTGAAATGACACTCCAAGATCCGCGGATAGCGTGTAACCAGCATGGTCACCGCTCCGCGTACCACCGTGGCCGCCGTCTCAAATGACAGCCCCATTTGCTCCAGCGCCTCGGCTGCATGCCGGTGAGCGTCGAGCCAGAACGGTCCCGTCCAGGCGATCTCTTCGGCCAAATTCACGACATCGGCGTGCTGACCGGCCACCACCTTTGCCTCTAACGCGACGATGCTATCGGCGGGCGGAAATATCTCGGTGCGCCCCCCCGAATCGGGCGGGAGCACGTCAAAACGCATCCACGAGCCGACGCGATTGAGCAGATAGGCCTTCGAGTTTGCCGGCGAGGCGAGGCGCATGGCGGCGGCTGCCTGCCGGAGCATATCCGGCAAACGCTCCGCAAAGTTGGCCCAGTCGCCATCGACGCCGCCCAGGACCGCCAGAGGTGGTAGCGCAGGTTGAGGCCCATCAGCCGGGGGCCCAGTTTTCGCCGGCGCGGCCGAGGTCTCCTCGGCAGCACCCACCGCGTCGGCCATGCGATCCGCGGCCTCGGCGGCCGTGCGTTTGGCTTCCTCGTAATGCGGCTTCAGCGCCCGGAAAAGCTCGCCCAAGGCAACGTGCTGGTTGGCCAATTTCTCGCCGAACTGGCGATCGAGATCTTCAAGCGCTTCATAGGCGGCAAGCACCGCCGGATAATCGGCTTCAGTCGCCGCAGTTTCGGCCACAGCCGGCCCAAGGCGACCAACGAGCCAATCGACCGCTCCAACCCGAGCACGTTCCCGCTTGATCGGGGGATAGAGTCCCTCCCAATGTACGTCCACCATGCCGCGCAAGATTTCTAATCCCACGGCAAGACCCTGATATCCCTCGATGCGAAAGAGACTATAGACAGCCCAACAGGCAATCAGAATGTCTTTTGACTTGTTCGCCAGAATATGAAGCGACAGCTTACAGACTTTCCGCCAATCGACCGCGGCTGGTCCGTCAGCATCCATACGCCGCACCTCGGCTTCGAGCTGCTCAAAGTCGGCCGCATCACGGACGTCAGCGCCAGCAGGCACGGCGCCCGGCACAGGCGCGGCGCCGTAGAGCGCGCGCGCATCGGAGGCGGCACGAACCGCTATGTCCGTGAGTTCGGTCACGGTGAAAAACTCGTGCGCGGACGCGCATCGAGGCGCATAGCGACTTTGGAGCGGTCGAATTCATACCCGCGGCGTCCGGTGAACTGAGAAGCGCTAATCTTGTAAGTCATCACTCCGACTCGGTATGGAGGCGATACTGGATGACATCCGTCCTTCAAGGCTCGTGCCAATTGCTGAGTGCTTGATTTGTAAGAATATCTGCTCAAGCTGACGTGTCGGGCCCGATAGCCTGTCGCAACTTCGACAGCCCGCAACAGAAACGCGTGATCTCTCCGGTCCTTGCCCAGAGGGGCTATTGAGCTCACTCGAGAATCCCTGCCTTCTGGTTTGCTACTGAAGCACTGATTCACGGCACCCATTGTGCAACTTAACGCGCATCGTGATCCAGGTCGACGGCGACAGCCATCGCGTTAACTTGACCAGCCGATCGGCTCGAGCAACCCGAAGGGTCCTACAATGCGAGGAACCTAAGGGCTTAGCGCCCGGGCCGACGCTCCAACGACTCGAGGGCTACCACGATCGGACATTAGAACAGCGACGACAGACCCGGCGGACAAATTGACAACCGATCGATACGTTTCTTTCGAATTCTGCCACTAACGATCCAGGCTTCATGATTGTCAGGACCATTCGCGACGACCTGCATCAACTCGACCGCGACATAACATTTTTGCGCCTCAGTCAACTACCAACGCTAGCAATTGATCTACATGACAGAAGCGTGTCACCTGTCGTTTGATGAACGTCGGTAGGTCCAACGTGACCTGCAAGGATTTCGACATGCAACATCAACCACAATATGTATTCGATAATGGACCTCGCCGATCGGCTGCTTCGTCGTCCGTAGAATTGCTGCGCGCTCTGGTCTGCTCCAATAGCGAGCTCTCGTTCCTCATGGAAGCGCATGACGGACTCTCCGGCGCGATCGCCAAGCGCGCAGGATTCAAAGGTCTCTGGGCGTCGGGCCTGTCGATTGCCACCTCTCTCGGCTACCGCGATGCCAACGAAGCTTCATGGAGCCAGTTCGTCGACGTAGTCGAGCGGATCGTGGACTCGACCGAGCTTCCTGTGCTCGTTGACGGCGACGGCGGCTTTGGGAACTTCAATAACGCCCGCCTCTTGGCGCGCAAGCTCCGTCAGCGTGGCGCAGCCGGCGTCGCGCTCGAAGACAGCTGTTTTCCGAAGATGAACTCATTTGTCGGCGAGCGGCATCCCCTCGCCGATGTCAATGAATTCTCCGGCCGTCTTCGGGCAGTGAAGGATACAGTTGGGAAAGACCTTGTCCTCGTGGCTCGAGTCGAGGCGTTGATCGCTGGCTTTGGAATGGACGAAGCGCTTTTGAGAGCTCACGCTTACGCCGCTGCTGGAGCAGACGCGATCCTCATTCACTCGCGAAAGAGCACCGCCGACGAAGTCCTCTCATTTGTAAGTGCCTGGCAGGACCGGCTGCCCGTCGTGATCGTTCCGACGAAATACTATCGAACACCGGTCTCTGCATATCGTGATGCTGGCATCTCAACCGTGATATGGGCCAATCACTCCATGCGAGCTGCGATAACGGCAATGCGGCATGTCTGCGGTCGCGTTAGCGCGGAGGAATGTACTGAAGCCATTGAGCCACACATCGCGACGCTCGACGAGGTGTTCGATTTGTTGAAGTACGACGAGCTCGCCCGCGCCGAAGCGCGATATCTTCGCCTCCCCTGACGCAAGGTTGTGCCGGATAAGTTCGCTCTTTGGAAGGAAGCTCGCGGGGCTGCCCGCCAAATCGGCAGGTGTTGTCATTGTTTCGACCGTAAAGTTCTAGATCTCAACCCGACGAAGCTCCAGAAACCGCCCCAATTAGCATTGGCCGTCCAGTGCGTCGACATACAGTAGGAAGCCTCGTCACTCGTGGCAGCGACCTTTTTTAATAATAGCATCTCCTCCAACGAGCGCCTGGCAGACTGAGAGAGAGAAATCGATGTTGGTCGCTGTTATCGGAGCCGGGATTATGGGCGCATCGCTCGTGCTTCATTTCGTCGAAAACGAAACGACGGTACTGTTATTTGATGGGGCCGTCCCCGGCACTGGAGCGACCAGATCAAGTTTTGCGTGCCTAAACTTCTTAGTCGGGGCGACATCAGAATACATGCAGTTCAGCTCAGAAGCCGTTGACTACCACGTGGAACTTGCACGCCACATTGGTCTGTCAGACGCCATTAGGGCAACTGGCACATTGCGTTGGTCAACCAAATCCGCACAAAACAAGAAGCTACTTCGTGCAGCCAGTATAGCCGAGGGACTAGAGGCTGTTAGGGACTGATTAACCATAGGTGTTGAGGTTTGCGGAATGTCGATTCCCCGCGAGCCTTATCCTTCTGACGTTTCCGATGACGAGTGGGCGCTTGTTGCGCCGTATCTGACACTTTTGCCCGAGGACGCCTCGCAGCGGACGCACGCGCTTCGCGAGGTGTTCAACGGCCTGCGCTATATCGTGAAGACCGGCGCGCCGTGGCGCTGGATGCCGAACGATTTGCCGCCGTGGGAGATCGTTTATCAACAGGCGCAGCGGTGGTTGCGCGCGGGTTGCTTTGAAGCCCTGGCCGAGGATCTGCGCGTCATCCTGCGCCTTGCGGCTGGACGACCCGCGCAGCCGACCGCCGCCATCATCGACAGTCGAACTCTGCGCTCGACGCCCGAGAGTGGAGCCCGCGGCGCCTACGACGGAGCCAAGCGCAAGAAAGGTTCGAAGCTGCATCTGGCGGTCGATACGCTCGGCCATCTTCTGGCGCTGCATGTCACGCCCGCCAACACCGACGATCGCGCCGAGATTGGCCGGATCGCCAAGACGATTCAGGCAGAGACTGGTCAGAGCGTTGAAGTCGCCTTCGTTCACCAGGGCTACACAGGCAACAAGCCTGCAACGGCGGCTGCAGAACACGGCATTGCCCTCGAGGTCATAAAGCTGTCGGAGGCCAAACGAGGCTTCGTGCTGCTCCCCAGGCGATGGGTCGTCGAACGATCCTTCGCGTGGGCCACACGCTTCCGAAGACTTGTCAAAGACTACGAGCGATGCGCTCAGACCCTCGCCGACCTCCACCTCATCGCCTTCGCATGCATCATGCTCAAAAAACGTCGCTAAACTCGCTGCTGGTTCCTAACAACCTCTAGGAAGGAGCATAGAGTACCTATCACGAAATGATGCATTGAGCCTTGAACCTAATCTGAACATCGTGGGGCCTCCCGAAGTTATTGTCCGGGTTCCTGAAGAGGGATGGCTCGATTCTGTTCGTTTCACAAAGCGCATGATAGACGCTGCCGTCGCTACCGGGCTCGCCCACTCGATCTTCGAAAGATGCACAAAGATAGAGCCCCTCAACCAAGGCGTCGTGGTCTGGACCAATCGTACTTGCTATCTTGTCGACGCAGTCGTGCTGGCCAGCGGCATCGGAATCAACTCCCTGCTTGAAGATCTCGAGTGCGCGCCATTGGTTCATGAGTCCCCCGAGTCGCTTACGCAGATACAGTATTTCGGCCCCCCGATCCAGCACGTCGTCTTTGCCAATCATGTTCACTTCCGGACAAATGGGCCTTCTTCTCTCATCATCGGCAATGCCGACGATCCCACAGGTGCCCGCGACTCCGGTGCAGAGGTCAAGGCTGCCGGACAAAATATCTCCTTAGTAGCGGGCGAGCTCAAAGAGCCCTCCTTTGGGAAATCCATTACCGCGCGGAGAGGAACCCGTCCCGTTCCCAAAGATGGCTACCCCATCGTCGGGCGCCTATCTGGTCAGGAGCAGATATTCATTGCGGTTAAGCACGCAGGCGTCACCATCGCTCCATATGTCGCACTACTGCTCACCAGGGAAATTGTAAGGGAAGCGTCATGTGAGCCGCTTGGCGCCTTTCGACCCGAGCGCTTCAATCCGCCCCCAGATCAAAACAGAATGTCAAGTATCCACTAGTTCCTGCCCATAGTCATTAAATCTATGTAAATGGGACTCTTGGGCGTATTCTGGCGCGGCGCGCGCCGCGCGCTAAGTCTTGCCACCTCATAGAAGCCTGATTGAAGAAACTGGTGTAGTTGTGGGCGCTAACGGGCGAGACGATATTCCTTCTCCGGCAGCGCATTGGCGGATAAACTCACGCCGCTGGCCAGAATGCCCCATTACCCATTCTCCAGGTTGACCATATCCGATGTCACCGCATGGCGCTCCAATTGCTGGTGAGTCGGCGGCGGCGCTGTCGACAACGGGTTGCGGCATGCCCTGCGCACCGACATACATACAAATAACAAGTCGAGACGTCCGTCGACCGCGAGCATCGTAAAAGCCGCACCCCCCACCCTCAATCCTGTAACGACTTACAAACCGTCTGGCTCGGGTCAACTACCAACGTTAGTAATTGATCTAATGACGGAAGCACGTCAAGC
Source organism: Bradyrhizobium ingae (assembly GCF_055791185.1). Classification (NCBI taxonomy): domain Bacteria; kingdom Pseudomonadati; phylum Pseudomonadota; class Alphaproteobacteria; order Hyphomicrobiales; family Nitrobacteraceae; genus Bradyrhizobium; species Bradyrhizobium ingae. The sequence continues at coordinate 40,013 of NZ_JBVUBB010000014.1, read as the reverse complement.
ATATGACGGATGAGTATCGGGCTGGGCACCGACGTCAGCTGCAAGGAGGTCAGCATGCTACCTCACTCACAACTTCTTACCGACGGTCGTGATCGATGCGCGGGCTGCTCCTCGGTTCCAAGATATTGCATTCTCAGGCCTGCTCGAACCGCGTCCTCTCCTTACGCATGCAAGCGCATGAGTGGCTCCTCAGCGCGACGCAGATGAAGAGGTCGCCGATCTCGATGCATAGCTTAAGTGCTATCTAGCTACGACGCGCTAATCGAACGAAAGAGTGACATCCGCAGAAGCAGGTCGTGCACCGCCGCCGAAGCGATTGGGATCGCCCTAACAAACTCAACAATTGGCTCAGGAGAAGCGCACATGTTGGCGCAACGGATGTCCTTGCTTTCAGGTTCGGGCACGGCAGCCGCCCGTGAGGCAACTATGATAGCTGCCGCAACCGGCCGTAAAATCATCGATCTGGCGGCCGGCGAAGTCATTATCGAACCACCATCATCCGTACGCGTAGGAGCGATTGCCGCGATCAATGCCGGAACGAACCGCTACACCGATTCCATCGGTCTGACGCCACTTCGCAGGGCTGTCGCCAAAAAGCTATCGGCGGAGACAGGCATCGACTGGAGTACGGATAACATCGTTATCACTGCCGGTGCAAAACAAGGACTACTCGATGCGGCCTTAGCCATCCTCGATCCGGGTGACGAGGTCATCGTCATTCGTCCCTTCTGGCCGACATTCCCGTCTCAAGTTCTTCTCGCCGGCGCAAAGCCCGTGTTCGTTGATGCGCGCCCCCCGACATATATTCCAGATATCGTTGCAATTCGCGCCGCTGTCACACCGCTCACGAAAGCCATTATCATCAACTCGCCGAACAATCCGACCGGCGCAGTCTATGATCGAACGACTCTACAAGCTATTGGTGATCTTGCAATCAACTATCAGCTCTGGATCGTTTCCGACGAATCTTACTCCCGTTTCGTATTCACGGGTGAGCGCCATGAGTCGATTGTTATGGCGCACCCGCGCGTGCATTCACGGACGATCCTGGTCAACGCCTTCTCCAAGGAGCTGGCGGTCACCGGTTGGCGTCTGGGTTATTTCGCAGCCCCCTCGGAGATCGTTTCCGCAGCCAAGAAGCTGCAGAGCCATACGACCTCGAATGCCAGTGTAATCGCCCAACACGCGATCCTGCACCATCTTCAAGTCGGTGACGGCAGCTTTGAACGAAGGATGCACCATCGCCTATCCTCCGCTCGTAACGCGGGCCTTCTCATTCTGACTGGGCTGCATAACGTGGCCACGCCGGAGGCGAAAGGCTCATTCTTCTTTTATCTTGATCTGAGTAGGCTGATCTCCGCTCTGCCGGCTAGCGGCTCCCTTCGATCGACCGACGACGTTGCACGATTGCTCCTGGAGGAAAACGGCGTGGGATCCGTTGCCGGGAGAACCTTTGGCGACGTGAACGGGCTGCGGCTCTCGTTTGGCGCTCCCCCAGATCTATTGGAAGCGGGACTGAAACGCCTGGTCCAGTCCCTCAACAACTTGAAGGCCGGGCATGCGGCCTGAACCTCACCGGAGATTCTTAAATGCTCAATGGTACACGGGCCGTGATCCTTGCCGCAGGAATGGGCTCAAGGCTGCGCCCCCACACGGAATTCGTTCCGAAACCGCTTGTGGAGGTTAACGGCATCCCCATGCTGCACAACGCGCTTCATCAGTTGTCCGAGCTCGGAGTTCGCGAAGCAACGATCGTTGTGGGTTATCGCGAGGAAGCTATAGAACAGTCCTGCGGCCTTCGATTTGAAAATGTCGACATCGAGTATGTGCACAATCCCATCTTTGATCGGACCGGCAGCGCCTATTCCCTATGGCTAGCACGAGATACAATGCTTGCTGGCGACACTGTCTTCCTCGAAGGCGACGTATTTTTCGAGCGAGAAGTCCTCGAAAGAACACTTCGAACGGTCTCATCTACCAAGCAGAGCGTGGCGGCTGTAGCGGCATTCAAGGCAGCCATGAGTGGTTCCGCCGTCGAGCTTGCTGACGACGGTTCCGTCGTCACGTTCATCATGAACCAAGCGCCCGATGAGGCTCAGGCCAGGGGGCTCTTCAAGACCGTTAACCTGATGCGCGTTTCTGCAGAGACCTCGCGCGAACAGCTGGTGCCTGCGCTGCACCGGGCTGTGGAAAGCGGTCATCCTACAGCCTATGTTGAGCAGATCCTCGCGCTTCTTGTCGAGAAGCGCAAGCTACAGCTTTCAGCGGCGGATTGCAGCGATACCCGCTGGTTCGAGATCGATAGCGAAGATGATCTGCGCCTGGCGGAGCAGATCTTCGCACTGCCAATCGGCCGTTCACTTCCCCCGGCAAGTTCCATCTCGCTGACGGGAGCAAGCCGGTGATCGGGTATCTGCGTGACTATGCAAATTCCATCACCGCTCTCGCCTATCTGTTTGCTGTCATCGGGCTGTTCTTGGCCTTAAACCGCAAGATAGAGCTCGGCGTTGCGGCAATGCTCTGGACGTGGTCTCTGGATCATTGGGACGGGCACGTTGCGCGCAAAACGGGCCACCGTCGCCCTCGAGGCGTGCCCGAGTTCGGAAAGAGCTTCGATGGTTTCGCCGACTTCCTTCACGGTGTCATTTTCCCGGCTGCGGTGATTATGCTGATCAGTGACGGAACTGCCTTGTCGCTGATCGCGAGCTTGATTCTCATTTTAGCAGGCGCCATCAGGCTCAGCTATTTCGAAAATGTGGGGCTTACGCCGGACGCGCGATTTTACGGCATTCCGGTTTCGTACGACACACCACTTCTAGCTATTCTACTGCTTGCGCGCCCGCCACTACCAGCCGATCTCTTTCCAACGATTGTTGCGGCAGCCTTCATCATACTCGCACTGTTGCACGTAACCACAGCCATCCGCGTCCCTGCCATTCGTGGAAGAGCGGTGCCGATCGCGACTGCCATTGCAATAGCCGGTTCGTTCGCGCTTGCGCGCGCCGCGGGAATATCCGGCTAAGCAATCGTTGTAGATGGAGCGGACAATGCACGATCTCCCGAACGTTACAGAAGTTTCCCAGGACACAGCACCACTCATCGACTTCAGCCGGAATTTTCCCCCTCCGATTCCGGTTGTCCAAAATGCAATACAGGAGTCCTTTTCATACCTTACGAACACAAATGTTGCAGACGCCATTCGATTTCCCCGCTTTACCGGCACGGCTGAAGATCGAAAGGCCGCTGCCAACTGGCTTGCACGGCGAGTTAGGGGAACGCCGGATCCCGACCGAATAGTGCTCGCTAACGGCACGCAGAGCATCCTCGCTATGTTGGTAGCGTATTTTGTTAAACCGGGCGGCGTCCTCCTTACGGAGGCACTTACCTATCCAGCGATCAAACCGCTCTCGCGCCTGTTTGGAGTGACGTTGTTTGGCGTCTCGATTGACGCGGAGGGGATGGAGCCTGAAAGTCTTGATGAAGCGTGCACGGAGTTCAAAGGGAACGCACGTGCGCTATACTGCATGCCTACCCTTCACAATCCAACGTCGGCGATCATGAGCGAGGCGAGGCGGGACAAAATAGCAAAGATAGCGCGCCGTCATGATCTTTCGATTTTCGAAGACGACATTTATGGCGTTCTGCCGCAAAACGCCCCTCCCCCCCTCTCCACATTCGCACCTGAACGCAGTTGGTACATCTCGGGTCTCAGTAAATCCTTGGCCTGTCAGCTTCGGGCTGCCTACGTTGCGGGTCCAAGTCCATCGACGATACAGAAGGTGTTTTGGCCCGGGGTTAGAACGACGAATTGGATGATCGCACCTCTGGTAGCGGAAATTGCTACCCATTGGCTGTCGACCGGCTTAGCTGCTGAGATTCTAAATTCGGTGCGCGCCGAAACCCAAACCCGACGCAGTATCGCCGAGCAGGCGCTCCGCAGCGCATTCGAAATCGATCCAGCAAGTTACCACATTTGGATCAAACTGCCCGCCGGCCTCAAGCTCGCTGATTTCGTCCAAGCTTTGAAGCAACAAGGTGTTGTCGTCGGAGCCGGCGATTCCTTCGCTGTTGACTCCTCTCTGGGTGATACAAGATTTCGAATAGGTCTCGGGGTAGCCGCCAATGAGGACGAACTCCGTAAGGGTCTCACGATCGTAAGCGACGTTATCAACGCATAGCTTACGGAGATTCGGGAGCATTTCGATGAAAACCACCTTTCCGAATTTTGAAACCGCTTGGTCCGAATTCGCTGGCAAGGGCACAAACTACGACCGTTATAAGCCCAGCCATTCCACTGATGTCGCAAGCGTCATCATTGATCACGTCACCAGCAAGTCCCTCGACGGCGAGCCCAATATTGGTGATCTGAACACCGACATGACCGACGTTGCTTTCAAGTCGGCACACCTCGCGCCTGCAAATCACCCTCCGTATTGCGCCTGCTGAGCAGTTGCCAATGCCGGAAAGGTCTGCGTCTGCCATCGCGACCGCTGAGCGGCCCATCGGTATGATAGGCCCGCGCCTTACAACAAGGTTGCGCGCACGTCGCTTTCAGGCGGACTCTCGGTGCTCATTCACAATCGACACCGCTACTGGGACAGTCCCGCACTTTCCGAATGTCATGAGTAAGTCGAACAGTGCATTCCAGCGTGCCACCGGGGCCGATGCACTTTCACCACCTGAGCTAGAAACGTATCCAACGATCGATCTTGACAACGAACTCCGTGCCGACCCCAGGTTCGAAAACGTGAACATTCGGCATCGGATTTTGGATTTTGATATGAACGTTTCCGACTTCGTGGCGCCGTGCTTCTCTTCCCAGCCTCGCTCAACGATCCGCATCGACGATTGGCAAGCAAGCCGTTACCGAAAGGCTGACTGCACTAGTTGGGCGATATTCGTAGGACGGCCTACTGCGTCAGCCTCACGTGACCAAAGTGACATTTGCGACAAAACAATAATCGGAGTTCTCCAAAGATGAACACCGCGGTCTTAACGACAGATCTCGTCACGGATGGCTATCACTCCGGGCTTATCCGCGTTCCCATCTCAACAAACCGAAGTGCTTTCGGCTGGACTGCAATACCCGTGATCTCGATCAAGAATGGAAAGGGTCCTTGCGCATTATTGCTTGGCGGCTGCCATGGCGACGAGTACGAGGGCCAGATCGCACTTCGAGTGCTATCGCAGGAGCTAAAGAGCCGAGCGGTAAGTGGTCAAGTCATCGTTGTCCCCGGCTTGAACGGTCCCGCAGTCCGTGCGGGATCGCGCGTTTCCCCATTTGATGATGGGAATCTAAATATCGCTTTCCCTGGGTCACCAACCGGAAAGCCTACACAAATCCTCGCCCATTTTATCGAAACCGCCTTGCTACCCAGAGCTTCACTCGTTGTCGATACACACTCAGGAGGACACAACACCGAATATGCGTGCTGCGCGATGCTTCCACGCGTGCGCGAGACAACGCAGCGGGAAACGTTCGTTAAACTCGCCCGGATATTTGGAATGCCAATTACCTTCGTTCAAGACGAACAAGATCACAAGGCGGGAAGTCTCTTTGCCGCATGTGAACGTGCCGGAATTTCAGTCATAGCCGCAGAGCTTGGCGGAGGCTCGACCATCAACATTGATGCGCTGCGCATTCTAACGGACGGGATCTTACGAGTACTCGCCTATCTAGATATTCTACGAGAGCCGCCTCCGGAATGCGACAGGGAAACGATCTTTGTTCGACGTCTGCCGATCTCTGAAACTGTTTGTGCGCCGGAGTCCGGATTCTTCCAACCCGCGGTCAAACCAGGAGACGAGGTCTTGGCCGATCAACTTGCAGGGTGGATTCACAATATCGAGGCACCCTGGCGCTCACCAACCGAGATCCGGTTTTCTCGATCGGGCAAAATATTGTGCAGGCGTCTTCCTGTGCCGACGATGCAAGGTGATGGCCTGTTTAAGCTCGGAGTCGACTGGGCATAGACAGAGAAACTGGGTGAACCCGTCTGCTGTGTGGACCTTTGCCCGCTTGGAGCGGAAAGATCATCATCGGAGATCAAAGGATGTCAGTTGGAGCTATTAAGCAAACGGATTTCTCACCGTGCGCACGTCACTATAGCGCTCGGGTACCGTACTCTGGCCGGGTTGTCGAGAGCATCCGGCATATGACCGCGAAAGACAAAGAGCACCCTGTGGTTGTCGAACTTGCTGCCGGGACAGGGATACTTACCAAAGCGCTCGCTGACGCGGGCTCGTCGGGCTACGCAATCGAGCCGAACGCAGCAATGCGCGATGAAGCAATCCGGCTGGGGAACGGCACCGGGAGTTTCGATTTTCTGCTCAAACGAGCGGAAGCCACGGGCTTGCCGCAAGACTCGGTCGATTGGATCGTTATCGGAAATGGCTATCATCTTGTCGACACGGAGCAGACACTAAAGGAAGCCCTGCGATTGCTTCGTCGGCAGGGCCATTTTTCTGCGATCTGCCTGATGAACGACGTAACGACTGAAGGCATTCAAAGATCAACGCTTGAACTGTTTAGACGCTCGGTCCCGACACTACCAAATCTCGATGAAGTGGTCGAAGGCTTGATGATCGATCTCATCAACGATCCGCGCTTTGATAACAACTCTTATATGGAAAGTATCGACGCGATTGAAATGACGGCTCTTCGATACATTGAATTCTGGCGGTCCTCAAATTACGTCTCTGCTTTAGCCGGTAGTGATTTATGGGATAGATTGCTTTCTGAGCTAGTTGAGCTCGTTGGCCCCTGTTCCGTGACTACACGCTGGAGAACTCGAGCCTGGACGGTTCGGCTACGTGGGTAGTTCAAGACTTACGACATGGAACGTCTTTGCTCGTGTGCCATTACTGATGGGTCGACGAGTTCAGATATCGCTTTCTTTAAGCGCGAGGACGCTTGAACGAGTCGAAAGATGGACTGCGCGGTCTGCCGAGCACCGCTTTCGCCGACAAAGAAGAAATGATTTCCCGGAACATGTTCTGTCAGGGTATTGCCGACGCCAAGTACAATTTCGCAGAGTCTCTGCCAGTTCTCCGGATGCAACGCGCTAAAGTCGAATGACGGAGTCAGCCAATCAGCAAGAATTTTCTGCGTATTAAAGAACGTCCACCGCGCCTTATCGGCTAAGACATGCACGGCATCTCGAGGAGAATTTGGAACGATTGCGCCTACAATAGGCCACTCAGGGAAATTGAATGTGCCCATATCAGATGCCGCGTCAACCAAGGACTTATATAAGCGACCATCGGCGAACCTGTCACTTTCTCCGCGGATGGACACAGGTGTTTCCGTCAAAAACTCCTCTCTATACACTGACGCGGGAATAATTACCCTGCCTTCTTGAGCGTCTTGGAATCTCAAATCTTCTTCCCACAAATCCGCGTAGGTTCTAGCTCCGCTCTTCACAGGAGCGCCAAAATCTAAGTAGCCCGAACATCGAACATTGACAGTTGCGGGATCGAGAGGAGCCAAGCCAGGGATCGGCGGCGTTGCGGCAAGCGAAATAAAGGCCTCGAGTTGAAGCGATTTGGCGGAAAGCGCCATATTTAGAGATCTGGCAATTCGTCCACCCATGCTCCAGGCGCAGGCTATAACGTTTCGTCTCAACGCATAAGTCTCGATTACACGGTTTGCAGCGATCGCGGTTAGTTCGCCCCACTCCCTGATGGTCAAGTCGCCGGAGTCGCCCTGGCGATTTCCTTCATCTCTTGGATAGGAAACCGCGAGCATCCCATATCCCAAGGCTTCCAACCAATGCGCCAAAAAATCTGATGGCGTGGCTTGCGGGTAACCATGGGAAATTCGACCCAGATGCCCCGCACCGGGAACGAATATCACAAGCGGCTGGTGAGAAACTCGAGGGGCACGAAAATAGGTCAGAAGCCTGTGACGGCCAATTGCGATGAGTTCTTCACCTGGATAGAGACGAAATCTCGTTCCTTTTGCTCCCGAATAACTCACATCTTCCTCCAACGAATGTAAGCGAATAGCCCGCGCCGAAAGATGCTCGATCTGCGAGTGGCAGCTCGAGGTCGGCAAGATAAGAGATATCGATGCGGGAAGACTGATTTACGCGCAGCTAAGCCTCTTAGGTTGAGGCTCATATTCAAACGACGCCTCAATTCCATGCCGCTGAGCAAGCGTCTTTATCCCGGACTTAAGTTGATCTCGGATGCGCAACAAATCATCGTCGGATGGTTGTATGCTCTCCACAATTTTGCGATCAATGCTCCAGATGGCATCTTCAGGCAATGGGTCCGTGCCGTATCGCGGTATGATATTCCAATGTACGTGCGGAAAGTTATTCCCGAAGAACGCAACGTTCATTTTTCTCGCATTGAACGAAGTTTGTACCGCCTCCGTTACAATGGACATTTCGACCAGATGGCGCGCGGCAAAATGATGGGGTAGTTCGTGTAGTTCTTTCGCTAGATACTTGCTTGAAAAGAAAGAGTACCCACGAAAGTACTGGCGATCCTTGGCGAGACTTACGTATCCAGTACCGAGTTCTGCAACGAAACAACGCTCGTCAGCTCCATCGATATGCTTCATCGCCTCTTTGGCTGAGATCAGTGTCCCGGGCATTGCTATTTCCCTTTTTAGGTTGCAACTCTTGATCTGGCGTTCAGTTACTTCTTCGGTAGGAGATTCGTTACGTCGCGCACCATGTCAGGCATCACCATTTCAGGTGAGCGCTTAAGCGTGACGATGCTCTGAAGGTTATCTCTTATGATCGTCGCAATCCTCGGCCCATTTTCGCCCGGATAAACGTTGACGCTCTTTATTCTTGGCAGCTGCTCGATCGCAACTAAGTAATTTGGTCTCGCTTTATAGAATTCGCCGAGAAACTCATGCGAGCTTATGGCTTTCGTATTTACCGGAGTCAAACCAGTATTGGTCGCCATTATAGTTTGCGCCTCCGGTCCAACGGCGAATTTCATGTATTCCCACGCTGCTTTTTGCTTTACCGCATCTTTGGTAGTCATCACGAGGCCACCGCCCCCCGACTGAAGTTTTCCATCGAGCGCCGATTGAGGAAACGGACCGGTACGGACGTCAAACTTATCCTGTGCGATGGCAGTGAGACGGTTCAATAGTGAATTCGAAGCCACGTAGATTGCGATATTGCCAGAGGCAAATGCCTGGCGCGCTTGCTCGGTGCTGATGTCAACCATTCCGGCCTTGCCGATGCGTTGCAAAACGTTGAGAGCACGCATACCGGCAGGGCTATCAAATGCGATATTGCCTTTTTCGTCGAAGACATCGCCGCCGAAGCTGTAGACTAGGCCGTTAAAAGACCAGTTGTAGTTGTCAGGGTAATATTCGAAGAATATCGGCATTGAATGTTTGTATTTTTCGCTGACGTCGTGCGCCAGAGCTAAAATGTCGTCCCAGCTCTCAGGCAGATCTTTGAGATCTGGGCGGGCTTTCCGGATGATAGACATATTGTAGTATACGATTTGGGTTGATATGCTCTCTGGAAGGGCGATCGTGTTGCCGTCTGACTGCACTGTGCCTAACGTGGCAGGGGCCAAGCCCACATCGTTCCACGACTTGTCCTTAGAAATGAAATCGTTAAGGGGCGACACGATCCCCCGCCTGGCGAGGACACGCATATCCGGATAGCAAACCGACGCGACAACGTCCGGCAAGTCGTTTGTCATCGAGGAGAGCAAGGTCTGCTGCAGCAATGCCGGACAATCAACGGCGTTGGATTCCAGCTTAATCCGGACATCCGAATGGCGACGCATGAACTCATTAGCGATCTTCTCTCGGTAGACGGCATCTCGAGACGGGAAGGCGTATCCTACTCGAAGAGAAATCTGCTCCGAGCTCGCACTGTTGATAGTGCAAAGAATCGATAGAGCGCTGGCAAGCGTCATGGCGGTCGTGCGCAACTTTGACTCCTGTTCGTTGAATAAGCAGGCTTATTATTTGCTAGTGCCGCGCCCCAGTCGTCTCGGGGGTGCCAGGCAGCTCGGAAGGCGAGGAGAAGTGGCAGGACAACGAGATCTGTGGCGCTTGTAGGGAGGCGTAGTCGCCGCTGCTATCTTCTTGTTCTTCAAAGCCGCACCAGCGACGAAGTGCGGTATAAGGTTGTGTACGTCCGTTAGGAGATGTTGTTTCCGCAGAAACGAACGGAGTAGATCGAAGTGGCGATAGCCGCGATTGTCACCATGCCCTCCCGCATGGTGACCGCCTTGAAGAACTGCTGAAGCAAAGGATGCCAAAGGGTGAGACCACGAAGGAGAGGCCGATCGTCGCATAGCTATTTAAGAGGCCGGTCTGCTAGCCGAAAATGCGTGGGTGTGTAGCGGCATCATCCATGGCGAGAGCACCTGCGACTGGAACGTCATCGCCACGCGGCGCTGCTTCGGCCTCATAAGGTCCACCGGCCACCGAGCCGATCGAAGCCGCATCGTCAGCCCAGCCAACGCTGCCAGCCACATACCTCCCGAGCTTGATGGGCCTAGCAGAGTGACGAGCTTGTCATTACCTACGTTAAGTGAAACGCCCTCGAGCTCCGAGATCGAAACCGACTGATTTGCTAAGATTTTCAACGGGCGCACCACTTATCACCTCGGCAGCATTTAAATCAGGCTCTCGCGTTTCGGAAAGGCGAGATTGTGAAGTTCGCGTGTATTAAATGCATTCTTTCGAGTGACAGGATGGTGTCGCCACGATGGCAGAACGTTGACATAAACGGTACAAGCGGGAAATTGGTGCGGAAGGCTGTACCGCTAACGCGCTCTTAGAAGGAGCCGAGTGATTGCGCCTAGGGGCGCTTCACGCGCGTTAGCTTGCTTGCTCCGCTTAGGAACAGCTCATTATCGATCTGTCATCGATGAAGCCTAACCGTAACCGATGATCGCAGCGATAGGTCTAACGCGAAACGCCAAGATTGGCCGTCATCGTTGTTAGACACCACCAATCCAAATGCCAATGTTACGGAAGAGCCCTCGAAGAATTGGTCTCTGGCAAGGAGAGCTCGCCGGGATTATCGATTGTCAACACGTCGTCGAGATCGACGTCGATGTTACCGTTTCTCGGCAGGCGCGCTTTTCGGGGCTCGTTTCCCCGCGTCCGCGTCTCTGTAGGCGTTCCCACCAGGACGGTTGGTGATGCCTCAATCTACGGTTGGTGATGCCTCAATCTAATGACCCGAAGAGTGGGATAGCGGGAACGTGCCTGAGACACCAGCCGTTGGCTACCACCAGATGGCCCTTGCGCAGGCCAGTCATTGATGATGCTGGGAAGACCATGGTGGAGCCCGTAGGCCCTCCAATGGAGAGCGAATGCACCGCTCTCGGCCCACTTCCGGAATATGCTGACGTCGACAGGTTCGTGGTCATCCCCGACCGACGCTTTGCAGGTCACGACGCGATGGGTGAGGTGAATCCGATAGACATGCCGAGACGATCTTTCGCGTAGACGATCAGCGTATCTTTGCGGGCACCGCCCGACGACCAGGACCAGCTGGCCGCTGAAGCCAGGGGCTACGCTCTTCTCCTCATTGGAAAGCGCGAGCGGACAATGAAATCGGCACCGGGCCGTTCCTGCTCGAAAAGTGTCAGAGCATCGATTGCATAATCTTCGATCGTCAACGCCTCGAAAAGTTTCTCGAGCCGGCTCCGCACGCTCGATTGCGCCACAGGCAAGAGCTTGTCGGTCAGAGTCATATAGAAGCGAAAACGGTCGAACACGTAAGGATATCCCCAGCGCACCAGGTGCGTTACCTCGATATCGTCGAGACGATGGTTCAAGTGTCGCTGCAACTCCTCTTCGTTCAAGGGCGCACGGAACTGATCGAACGCCTCTACAATGGTCGAGGCAAACGCTCTATGCATGGGTAGCGGTTGTGCCGGAACGAGCGCGAAAAAGCCATTGATTAAGTCGATCTGGAGCGGACCGAGTGGACACGGCCAATATCCTGCAACAAAACTTGATAGGGCCTCCTCGACCTCGTCGATTTGTCGGCCGGCCGCGAGACGAAACGGCGCCTTGAGCGTCGCGTGGAAGCCGTAACGACGGGGCTCCGCCGTAACCGATTGTGCCTCGTCGTCGATATCCTGGACAACGCACCCATAGGCACCTCGAAACGCGTCTCGTCCCATCCAATGAACGGCCGCTCTGGTCAGGGGATGCCCTGGCGGCGGGCTGTAGTAGATCGCGTAGCGTGGCTCGTCAGACATCAGACGACAGCCTCAGGCACGGCTGGAGCCGGTACCAAAGAGCGCTTTATCTCGCTCGTTTTCCTGACCTCGAACAGCCTGTCAGCGACGGTATTTCTCATCTCCTCGTCATGGAAGATGCCGACGATCGCGGTACCGCGTGACTTGGCCTCATTGATGAGAGCGGTGACAATCTTGCGGTTGGAAGCGTCAAGGGATGCGCTGGGTTCGTCGAGAAGGAGAACCGGGTAGTCGATCATGAAGCCGCGAGCGATGTTGACTCGCTGCTGCTCGCCTCCCGAGAAAGTGGCGGGCGCGAGCAACCACAGTCGGGGGGGGATGTTGAGGCGGGCAAGCAGTGCCTTCGCCTTCGCATGTGCTTCATCTGCCGGAACGCCAAGCGTGATCGCCGGTTCCGTCACGAGATCGATGGTGGGGACGCGCGGGATGACGCGTAAGAACTGGCTGACATAGCCGATCGTGCGGCGTCGCACCTCCAGCACTTCCCAGGGTTGGGCGCTGACGAGGTCGATCGATTCGGTGCCGTGTTGGACGACAATGCGGCCGGCGCCGGGCTTGTAGTTGGCGTAGAGCGAGCGCAGCAACGTCGACTTACCGGCCCCGGAGGGGCCGTGCAGACAAACGCACTCGCCCGCGCGCACATCGAGCGAGATGTTGCCGAAGACGTCGATTTCCGCGCCGCCCTGAGTGTGAAGCCTAAACGTCTTGGAGAGGCCGGCGACGCTGACGAGGATGCTCATGACGTTGCCTTTCCCTAGACCTGGAGCACAGAGGAGACGAGCAGTTGCGTATAGGGATGGTGAGGATCGTCGAGCACCTGATCGGTGAGCCCCTCCTCAATCACCCGCCCATGTTGCATCACCATCAGCCGGTCCGCGAGCAGACGTGCCACGCCAATATCGTGGGTCACAACAACAACCGCGATGCCAAGTTCGCGAACGAGGCTGCGCAGCAGGTCAAGAAGCTTTGCCTGGACCGAGACATCGAGACCGCCGGTCGGCTCGTCCATCAGCACGAGGCGGGGATGGGTGGCCAGTCCCCGGGCGATCTGCAGCCTTTGCTGCATACCGCCGGAGAAGACCTCGGGTAGGTCGTCGATGCGTCGCGCCTCGATGTCAACCTTCTCGAGCCATTTTAGTGCTGTCGCGCGTAAGCAGCCGTAGTGGCGGCCGCCGGCGGCCATGAGAGGCTCGGCAATATTGCCGCCGGCGCTGATATCGAGTCGCAATCCGTCGCGCGGGTTCTGGTGGATGAGTGAAACTGTCGTGGGCACGAACTGCTCGCGCGAGGCTTCGTCCATCGCCCAGAGATCGACGACGTGATCATCTGAGGCGATCAGGACAGTGCCGTCATCTGGTTGGATGCGGCCAGCAAGGCAGCGGAGCAGCGTCGACTTGCCCGAGCCGCTCTCTCCGACAATGCCGAGAACCTCACCCTGACGTAGCAAGAACGAGACAGCCCTGCAGGCTGATACCGCTCCGAAGGTCTTGGAGAGACGCTTGACGCGCAGAACTTCTCTCGCTCTTGGTTTCATGCAACGGTCCTTTCGCCGCGCTGCTCGGCGCAATAGGCGGTGTCCGAGCAGACAAATTCCCGGGTGCCGCGATCGTCGAGGAGAATCTCGTCGAGATAGCTGTCCTGGGCGCCGCAAAGTGAACAGCAGGTCTCAAAACGCTGGACGGTGAAGGGATGGTCGACGAAATCGAGACTGTTAACGTCCGTGAAGGGCGGTATGGCGTGGATGCGTCGCTCGCGTCCGGCGCCGAAGATGGCAAGTGCCGGACTTCGGTGAAGCTTCGGATTGTCGAATTTCGGTATCGGGGACGGTGAAGCGAGGTAGCGCCCATTGACGAAGACCGGATAATCGGTCGACATCGCGACGTAACCGAGCCGGGAAATATCCTCGTAGAGACGCACATACATCACGCCGTAGCGACCAAAGGCATGGATCTTCCGGGCAACTGCTTCCTCCGGAATGAAACGGCGCAAAGGCTCTGGATTTGGCACCTGGAAGACGATGATCTGATCTTCCGTGAGTGCCCGCTCCGGAATGCGATGGCGGGTCTGGATGACCGTCGCTTCTCCGGTGCGCTCGGTGGTGGCGACGTCGGCGACCTTGGCAAAGAAGTTGCGAATGGAGATGGCATTGGTGGTATCATCGGCGCCTTGGTCGATCACCTTCAGAACGTCGTTCCGACCGAGAATGCTCGCTGTGACCTGGAGACCACCAGTGCCCCAGCCGGGCGGGAGGGGCATTTCGCGGCTGCCGAACGGCACCTGGTAGCCAGGCACGGCGACCGCCTTCAATATTGCTCGCCGGATCATCCGCTTCGTCATCTCGTCGAGATATGCGAAGCTGTAGCCAATGGCGTCGTCAAATGTGAGTTCAGTCTCCACAATGCGCCTCCGTTATCGCGACCGGTCCGGGTATAGTCTCGGGACCAGGCTTTGCATGCCGTTGCGCGTATTCCGCCCGCATCTGCGCCAGCAGCTGCATCTCAGCTTGGAAATCGACGTAGTGCGGGAGCTTGAGGTGCTGCACCAAACCAGAAGCCGCGACGCTATCGGAATGTGAGAGGACAAATTCATCGTTCTGGGCTGGGTAGGCGACCCTCTCGCCAAGTTCGGCCGATCGCAAGGAACGGTCGAGGATCGCCATGGAGAGCGCCTTGCGTTCGCCATGGCCGAAGACGAGCCCGTAGCCCCGCGTGTAGTGCGGCGGGAGTGCCCCATCACCGGTAGTTAAATGAACTGTTTGGCACTCGGTTAGACGGATCGTGCCGATGCCAACCGGTATGTCGAGTTCTGGGATGGTTAGGACGACGGTGGTGTCGCCGTAACGCAGTTCAGCGACGAACGGATGGTTGCGCCCGTAGCCGCGCATGGTCGAATAGCAGAGCCCCATCAGAAAGCCCTCGTCGCCGCGAGCCAAAGCTTGCAGGCGCTCGTCACGTCGCGACGGAAATGCTATCGGGTCTCGGGTGACATCTGCGATGTGCCCTTCCCCGTCCGGCTGAGCGCTTTCGACAATGTCCATCTGCGCCAGCACGCCACACTCTTTCGTAAAGGCGTACGCCGCCGTATCAACCTCAGGATCTCCGGTCCCGCCCTGGCTTGTTCCTCCGCCCATGTCATCGATATCGGAGAGGTCGTCACTCCCGGTCTCTCCCATAAGGGCGACATCGAGGATGCGTTGGGTATAGTCGTAGGTCGGCCCAAGTAGCTGGCCACCCGGTACGTCCTTATGGGTCGTCGCGATCCGTCGGCGCACTAACATAGCCGCCGTATTGACCGGTTCGGTATAGCCGAAGCGGGTGAGTGTGGTCCGGAAGGCGCGCAAAAGGTAAATCGCCTCGATGAGGTCCCCCTCGGCCTGCTTGATCGCCAGCGCCGCCAGCGCCGGGTCGTAAAGCGAGCCCTCGCTCATCACTCTGTCGACAGCGAGCGACAATTGCTCGTGGACCTGATCAACGCCGAGATTGGCGATCGCTGGGTCGCCGCGCCGGCGCTTGGCGAGGAGACGGTGCGAGGCGGCAATAGCGGCTTCGCCGCCCTTGATGGAGGTGATCATGAATATATGGCCTTCGTGGAGCGTGGGAGGCCGATGACGGCGCGGCCGTCGGTGAAAAAGATGTCGACGCCGAGCGGGTAGCGTGCGGCATTCTCGCGCCAGGCCGGCCAAAACCAGTCCGGCAGGCCTCGGGGGGCGACGCTTGTGGTAGTCTCGATGCCCGGCCCAGAGAGGCGGACGGCGGCCCCGCCCACGAGTGCTGGCACTTGTACGACAAGTGTCGTCGATCGGTCGGGGTAGGCGGCCTCGCCAGGATGAAAGTCGCCGATCGCCGGCAGGGAACTGGCATTGCCTATCAGGGCAACCATCGCAGTTCTCGGATCGGCAACCTGCGGTGCGTTGGTGTGGAAATGAAGGTAGCGCCTGACCGGCTCCGTTGATAGCGCCGAGTCCAGCCAGATCGGGCAATCGGCGTCGGCGAGCGTCAGAGCGATCGCGGCGAGCGATCTACTCATCGGTGGGGGCGAGCGGGCAGGACCGGCAAGCGAAACGGGCTTGCCTGGCCGCGACAGAGCCTTCAGGAGCCGCCGGAAGGCCGACTGGGCATCGTGAACGGGATCGGGGAAAGCGGGCGGGATGAGATCTACCGTCATTTGCCGCTAACCTCCCGCCCCAGCATGAAGAAATCCACCTTGCTCTCTTGGGCCTCGCGCCGGACCGAATGCTCCGCTTCGAGCGCGCATTGATCGAGTGCAGCGATAATCGGAGCGATTGCGCCCGCCTTGGTGACTTGATCGCGCTGCATTAGGCCATCAAAGAGCGCGGCAAGTGCCGCGCGGCGTTTGTTGCGACCGAGCACATAGGCGATGCCAATCTCGCCCGTCTCTATCTGTACCGTGCAGCGAGTCACGGTCGCTTCACCAAGATTGAAAACAGTGCCGGTGCGCCCGACCGCCCCCCGCAGCATGGCCGCGCCGTATTCTGGACGACGGATCCATTGGAATTTCGGACGGTCGATCGCCGACCAATGCCGCTCCAGTTCAGCGAGCGGCGCCTTGGCGAGCAACGTCATCCAATCTTGACGGGCACGCTGATCGCCGCAAGCAATTTGCCTCGAAGACATTCCCACTTCTCGCCGCTTCAGAGCACCTGCCTGCCGGCAGTCCATACCGCGCGCACAATCGGACCAGCCCGATCGGCTACGCGTATAAGATCGGCACGCTTTCCTGCCGCGATCTCGCCGCGATCGCCAAGCCCGAAGGTCTCAGCGGGGCGCAAGCTTCCGAGCGCCACCGCCTCGGCGAGAGTGGGGCCATCGGACTGACCCGCCAGGTGCCAGATGGCGCGCAGAATACTCGCTGGAATGTAGTCGGAGCTGATGATGTCTATGAGACCATCCCGCGCGAGCTCTCGCACCGAGACGTTTCCGATATGCGAGTGCCCAGCAACCAGATTGGGCCCACCGACGATGATTGTCATTCTGGCGGCGCGCGCCGCCTTCGCGGATTCCAAGGTAATCGGAAACTCAGAAATAGAAAGGCCGAATGCGACCGCCTCTGCGACGTGGGCGGCAGTAGTGTCGTCATGGCTGGCTAAGGGCAATCGCCGGGCACGGCAATGCGCGACGAGGCGGCGCCGGTTGTCTTGCGTGCAGTCGTCCGTGGTGGAGACGGCGATAATCGCCGCCTCGATCTCAGCTTCTGGCGTTTTCTTGCGCCGCTCGAGACGGCGGAAGCGCTCCGGGTCGCGCCGCGGCCCGTCATCCATGATCGTCACGAACCGAAGTTCGGAGCGGTCGGCATGGGCGAGAAAGAGGTCGAGGAGATCGGGATCGCGGGCGTCACAGCGCAGGTGGAGCAAGTGATCGGTCCTAAGCAATCGGTGCTGGCGCGCGTGGTCAAGGCCACCCAGCACAAGCGGCAGCAGGCGCCCCCTTTCCAGATCGCCCAGCGCCCCGACCACAAGGGAATCGAAAACCGTCGTGGTACCCGCCGCGCAAACTTGCACATCGTGCGCGATCGCGGCGCCGAGCGGATCCCAAGTCATGCTGGCACGGGGAAGAATCTGCTTTTCGAGGTGGTCGGTATGAACGTCAATCAAGCCTGGCAGCAGGTGATCACCTTCAAAATCGAGCGCGCCTGACGCAGTCGACTTACTGGTTGAGATGTCGGCGATCATCCCGTCGACAATCTGAACCGTTCCATTGACGCACGCCGACCGAGTCACGATCTTGGCATTGGTCAAGACAATTTCGGTGGATTGGAGAGCATCTTTTCGTCGTTGAATTGCAAAATTTGCCGTTTTGCTCATCGAAACCGCCTCTTTCCTGCCTTTTAAACCGGCTCGTCGTTGTATCAGTTCTTCAGGGGGCGGTGAGAGACTGTGCGATGACAAATAGTGTTACTTCGATGCACTTGTACCAATCTCTTCAATTCGATAGGCCGTGCCTGCCCTAATTTTGCCGGGCCGCGAAGCGCAATGCGAGGCCAACACGCGAGATCCGATGGCATCACCTAACGATGATACGCGAAAACCCACGCTACAACAGCGGCGCGGCGCGACCTCGCTGTGGCGGCTGGTCGAGCGGGCAATCGAACAGGAGATTCGTATTGGGACATGGATACCAGGCGACCGGCTGCCGACGGAATTTGAGCTAGCTGCCCGTTTCGATGTCCACCGCAACACCGTCCGGCATGCGCTTTCCTCTCTGCGTGCACGCAACGTCTTGAGAATCGAGCAGGGACGCGGCACGTTCGTCAAGGAGCGGATGGTGCGGCATCACATCGGGCCGACGTCGCGCTTGACTGCTGTCTTGCGCGATATTCACCGGGTCGGCGAACGGCGCTTCCTTACTTCTAGCCGGGTGCGAGCCGAAAGCGCCCTCGGCCGAGACCTCCAGCTTGACCGCAGCCATTTTACTCGCAAAGTGGACACGCTGACGATGGTGGACGGTCTCGCTATCGCCGTCGCGTCCAGCTATTTCCCGTTGCCACGTTTCGAAGGCATCGAGCACATCATCGTGGAAACCGGGAGCTTCACGGAAGCGTGGCGCCGGTACGGCGTCGATATCTATAAGCGTCAAGAGACCCGTATTTCGGCGATCGCGCTCTCTAAGCCGGATGCGGAATTGCTCGGTTTGCCGCGCCGCCAGCCGATCATTGAAGTGACTAACATCAATGTCGATGCCGATGGCACCCCGATTGTGCTATCGAGGATGCGTGTCGCCCCGCAGCATATGGAGCTGGTGGTCAAATTCGATTAGATCCGCTTACTCTCAAACCGCCGACCGCTTAGTTGGCTGCACTCCGGCGGCAGGGTTAGCACTTCCGGCGCAATTCCCGTGGTGTCAGCACTCCCCGCGCCTAACGTCACTGGTATGACCGGCGGAATTGTACCGATTCTGTCAGGCCGGCTTCATCGAGTCTCAATAGAGAGATCCAATCTACATGAGCGAGACGCCCATCGCGAAAGAGGGCGAGCAGGCCTAGGAACATGCGCAACATCCACCTCAATCACATTATGAAGTCCTTTGGTTCAACGCGAGTCCTTCGCGGGGTTTCGCTTGCGATCGAAGATGGGGAATTCGTGACGCTGCTGGGACCTTCGGGTTGCGGTAAGTCGACGCTTCTCAGGATTCTGGCGGGGTTGGAAGTGCAGGACAGTGGCTCGGTGGCGATCGGCGAGCGCTCGGTCGATGGCGTGCGGCCCAAGTTCCGGGATGTCGCCATGGTGTTCCAATCCTACGCGCTTTATCCCCACATGACGGTTGCGGCCAATCTGGCGCTGCCGCTGCGCATGCGGCGATTGAATGCTTGGCAAAGACTGCCGATCCTGGGGTGGGTCGTCCCGGGGACCCGGCGAGTGTCGTCAGAGATCGAGGAGGAAATCACCCGTATCGCCAAGGCGCTTGGTATCGGACATTTGCTTTCTCGAAAGCCTGGCCAGCTCTCGGGCGGCCAGCGTCAGCGCGTCGCCGTGGGCCGTGCCATGGTCCGCCATCCGGCCGTCTTCTTAATGGACGAGCCGCTCAGCAACCTCGACGCCAAGCTCCGGGTCCAGATGCGCGCTGAGATCAAGGACCTCCATCGTCGCCTCGGCGTCACGTTCGTCTACGTCACCCACGACCAAGCCGAGGCGATGACGCTCTCTGACCGCGTTGCGGTGATGCTCGACGGTGAACTGATCCAGGTCGCCCCACCCCAGGACATTTATGCCGATCCCGACGACCGCCGCGTCGCCGAATTTGTCGGAAGTCCCAAGATCAACCTTCTCGAGGGGGTGGTGCGCAAGCGCGGCTCAGTTGACGCTGCCGGCACTAGCTTCCATGTTCTATCCGATGCGCCGCCTGAGGCGCCGCTAGCGCTCGGAGTCCGTTCCGAAGCCTTCCACTTGTCCGAGTGCGGCGGCGTCAACGCACTGACTGGAACCGTCCGGCACATAGAGCACATGGGCTCCGATCTCTTCGTCCATCTTGCCGTCCCGGGAAGCGAGCATCCGGTCATCGCTCGGCTTCTGGCCGAACGGGCGCCGCATATTACTTCGGGTCAGACACTGCATCTTGGCGTCAAGCCGGAACGGCTTCTGCTGTTTGATGCCAAAGGCAAGCGCATCCGCCCGAACAACCGCAGAACGAAAACCTGCTTTGCATGAAGGAGCATGCCTAGTGGGCATCGTCGCTTCGACACTCGAGACTGAGGCTGATACCGCATCCGTCACACCGGCAGAGCGCAAAACGCTGCGTCACCAGCGGATCGCGGAGACGCTCGCCGCCTGGTCGCTGGCGGGCCCGGCGCTGATTCTGCTGGTCGCGCTATTCTTCTTGCCTGTCTTTGCCGTCTTCCTGATCGCGCTCACCGACTGGCAGTTCGGCGCTACCTCGCTTTCCTTCGTTGGCTTCGGCAATTTCAAGGAAGTCTTCGCCGACCAGGGCTTTCGCGCCTCCTTCCTCAATACCATCCTCTATGTGCTGATCGTCGTGCCCGGCACGATCGTGCTCGGGCTGGCGATCGCATTGCTGATCGAAAGCGGCAAGTCTTGCCGGGCCTTCTACCGCGCGATCCACTTCCTGCCGTTCATGGCGACGCTGACGGCGATGGCGATCGCCTGGGAGGCGCTCTTGCATCCGACCATCGGCCTCGTCAACCAGACGCTTGCCGGCTTAGGGCTGCCGACGGCCAACTGGCTGCGCGACGAGGCGACCGTGTTGCCGGTGCTGGCCGTCATCGGCATCTGGCAGAATCTCGGCTATGCCATGGTGCTGTTTCTCGCCGGGCTGAAGTCCATCCCGCAGGACCTCTACGACGCCGCCGACATCGATGGCGCCGATCGGTGGCTCGATCGTCTACGCACCGTCACGCTCCCGATGCTCGGTCCCGTGACCATGTTCGTCTTTATCGTCGTGGCGCTCAAGGCCTTCGAAACCTTCGACACCGTGCAGATCCTGACCCAAGGCGGGCCGGGACACGCCTCCGAGATGCTGCTCTTCACCCTTTATCGCGAGAGCTTCCAGTATCTGCGCACAGGTTACGGCGCCTCGGTTGCGGTCGTCTTCTTGGTTATCGTCGTCGCGCTGACGCTGATCCAGGCGCGTGTGATGGACAAAAAGGTTCACTACCAATGAGCGCCCATCACTTAGCACCGCCCTCTGCCATTTTGCGCCACGCCGCCCTTCTGATCACCTGCGCGCTGATTCTCGTGCCCTTCGTGTGGATGATCTCGCTGTCGATCAAGCCGCCAGGCGAGATTTTTCGAGCGGCTTTTAGCTTCTGGCCCGAGCAGTTCTACGGCGTCGAGAACTATACCAAGGCGCTGACGGAAGCACCGCTGCCGCGATATATGCTGAACGGCGTTATCGTCTGCGCCACGATTATCGTCCTGCAGATCCTCGTCTGTGCCCCGGCGGCCTATGCGCTCGCCAAGCTTGAGTTTCCGGGTCGCAATCTGCTTTTCGCCATGGTACTGATCGCGCTCATCGTGCCGCACGAGGTCCTGTCCTTGCCGTTGTTCATCCTCGGCTACCAGCTCGGCATCCTCAACACCTATGCGGCGCTGATCTTCCCCTATGTGGTCTCGCCATTCGGCATCTTCCTGTTCCGCCAGTTCTTCAAGACCATTCCCGACGACGTCGTGCATGCCGCCCGTCTCGACGGGCTGTCGGAATTGGCCATCGTTTGGAGGATCATGGTGCCGATGGCGCTTCCTGCCATCATCGCTTTCGGTATCTTCTCGATCGTTTCTCATTGGAATAGCCTGTTTTGGCCGCTAATTGCGGTTCGCGACCAGTCGCTGATGCCGCCGCCACTCGGGATCATGGCCTTCAAGAACAACGAAGCCGGTAACGATTACGGACCGCTCATGGCCGCCTCGACCCTCGTCGTTGCCCCCCTCGTCATCGCCTTCCTTTCCGCTCAACGCTGGTTCGTGGAAGGTCTGACCGGTGGAGCAGTTAAGTAAATTGTCGTCTTGGAAAGGACGGGGGTAACGAGCGGCGCGCAATCGAAATCGGTCGGAAGGCCTAACCTGATTTTTTTGTCACGTGGCCCAGCCATCGCTTGCCAAAGTTAGTTTGCGCGCAAGTTCGATATCTCGATTTTGATCTACGGCATTGGCCTCTTCGGTCGCTCCTAGCTAACTATCCTCGCCGCCCCGCCTTAAGGGCATCGCGGCGATATCCGACAAGCCGACAGCTTCACGAGTCCGGAAAACACTTCGGCGCACCCAAGACGCGGATCTTTGTCGTTCATGTTCGCAAGCGATTCCTGTGGCTCCTCGTATCGTGCCGGTAGCCGATGTTCTTGATCATCAACATCAATGTAGCGGCGAGGGCGTTCTAATCACGGTCTCGATAACCCGAGTGGCCCGCAATTCATAGAACTCGTGGTCCGCTTCGACAGCTGGGGCCGAATGCTTGCGCCGCTAGAAAGGTACATATGCCAAACTTGTCCAGAATCCGACATCGACCCTTCAGATACGGGAGGTACCTCCGCAGCCAGAGGCCCCTGCGATCGAACGATCGGCGCGCGAACATTGAACACGTGGCGGCCCAAATGGAAAACAGAGGGGCTAGTAATGCGAGTTTCAGGTACCGCAGACCGGCGGGGGATCAAGCGCTGCTATATCAATGCCGCGCTTTGGCTGGCTGCGAGCGTTCCGCCGGTGGCAGGGGCGACGGGTGCGCATGCCCAGACGACTGATCTCGGAACTGTCCAGACGTCAGATAGTGCTGTCGATGTCAATTCGGCCGTCTATCAAGCGCCGACGACAACGCCCTTGACCGTGACGCAGCCAACGTCCGTCATCAATCGGCATTACATCGAAAACAATATTCCGGCGACCAGCAACTTTGACAAGGTCATCAGCGTCGCACCCAGCGTCATGACTTCGCCTAGCGGAAGCGGTGGAGATGACGCAAAAATCTCAATCCGTGGCTTTCAAAATGGTCAGTTCAACACCACCCTCGACGGAATCCCGCTTCGGAACTTCGGTCTGATCACGCGCAGCGGAACCTTCATCATGACGAACGATCTCGGGCAGGTCTCCGTCGACCGTGGCCCAGGTACGGCATCGACCGTCGGCGATGCGACGTTCGGTGGCACTGTGGCGCTCCAAACCAAGTCGCCAATGTCCACCTTGGCCACAACGGCGACCACGAGCTACGGCAGCTTCAACACCCAGCTCTATGGCCTCCAACTCGATTCCGGTCAGATCAAGAGTACGAACGGCGCTTCGTTCTTTCTTGACACGCAGTTTACCAAAAGCGACGGCTATTACACCAACGTCGCCAAGGAGCGGGAAAACGCGGCACTGAAGCTCGTGCAGCCGCTCAGCGACAACACGACGATCACCTTCGTATCGATCTACAATAATCAGATGCGAAATTACTTTCAGGGTGCATCGCTCGACCAGATCAAGACCTACGGCCCAAACTATGGGCTGTCCTCCTCCCCGAACCAGCAGAACTACGCGGGCTACAACCGCTGGAATACCTCGACTGATATTAACTACCTCGGCCTGAAGTCCGACTACGGCGAGGGCTGGCATCTCGACGAGAAGCTCTACACGTACGGTTCTAGCACGTCACCCCTCCTTATAGGTAATGATGTCAGTGGCAATTCTAGCAACGGCACGATCTTCGGTGCCAGCAACGTGCCTGGCTTGAATGGGCCGTTCAACTACCGTGCCTATGGCAATGTGATCGCGCTGACTAAGGACACCTTTTTCGGCGACGTGAAGGTCGGTGCATGGGCCGAACACCAGCCCGCCTATCGGGCTTTCTTTAACGTCGATATGACCTTGGCGCAGAAATACATTTCAACCGTTTTCGACCAGCACGTCACGCTGGATACTGTTCAACCTTATATTGAAGCAGACTGGAAGGCGCTGCCCGACCTGACGATTACAACCGGCGCGAAATATGCCTATACCGCGCGCGGCCAATCATCGCTCGTTGATCCTAACACCGGCGGTCCACTGGACTACAATCAGAGTTGGGCAAAGGTCCTTCCCTCACTTGCCGCGAATTACAAGCTGTCGCCCAACTGGTCGGTCTACGCGCAGGCCGCGGAAGGCTTTTTATCCCCACCTATTGTGACCCCCGGATCCACTGTTCAACCTCAAACGACCTGGAACTATCAGGTCGGTACGTCCTACCAGAGCAAGGCCTTCACGCTTGCCGGCGATGTCTACTACATCGACTTCAACAATATGATCGCATCGCGGACGATCGGCGCTATCACCGACTACTTCAACGCCGGCGGCGTGATTTACCAAGGCGTGGAAATCGAGGGAACGGTCCACGTTGGCAACGGCTTCAGCCTGTTTGCCAACGGCAGCCTCAACAGCGCGAAGAACAAGCAGACCGGGCAATGGATCGCCCAGGCGCCGAACGCAACAGCTGCGGCCGGCCTGGTCTACGAAGGGGGCAACTGGTACGCCTCGCTAACTGATAAATGGATCGGCCAGCGCTTTGGCGATGTCGGCGAAACGCAGCCGCTATCACCATTCAATCAGCTCGACATGGCCATCACCTACAAAGTCAAGAATCCGCTGCCCAATGTGACCGCAGTGACAGCAAAGTTTGGGATCGACAACATCCTCGACAGTCATGCGATCGTAGACTTTGGTGGCTATTCCGGCGGGTTAGCGACGCCGTTGTTCTACACGCAGATCGGCCGGAACATCTATAGCAGCCTGTCTGTGCAGTTCTGACTGTAAATCATCCCCGAAGGAACAAACATGAACATGACCCTGGATCGTCTCACCGAGCTCGCGGCGCAGTCCGATGGCATTCTCTACGTTATGGCCGTCCTGCTGTTAATCGCGCTCACCGTGATTATCGATCGCTTCTGGTACCTTGGTCGGACCATCCGTCGCGGAAAGCACGTCACCAGTACCGTCGCGCAATTTGCGCATCTCGACCGAAAGACGCTTGCAGATCTCGTCGAGAAATCGCCGCGGCTGCCGCATCGCGCCTTACTGGAAGTGCCGCTGCACCATTCCGAGCTGAAGGATGCGCATCGAATGTCCGAACTGCTGGAGGAAGCCATCCTGTGGCAAGTCCCCAAGCTGGATAGCCGCTTGTGGCTGCTTGACACCATCGTGACGCTTGCGCCTTTGCTCGGCCTTCTCGGCACGATCGCTGGCATGGTCAAGGCGTTCGCAGTTCTTGGCGATGCCGGAAACGCGGCGACGCAGATCACCGGGGGCGTCGGCGAGGCTCTGATCGCGACCGCATGCGGCCTGCTTATCGCCATTGTCGGTCTCGTTTGTTTCAACAGTCTGAACAACTGGACGAGGCTCATCGTTCATCAACTTGAGACCTTGAAGATCTCCATGGTCAACCGTCTCGATGCCCCTCGGGTCGCTTCAGCAGAAAAGCGTTCTCACGGTCCCGCAATCCACCCGGTCGCGAATACGGGGACCTGACCGATGCGATATCTCGAGGTGCGGAAGGGCCGCATAGAAATCATCCCGATGATCGACATCATGCTATTCCTGCTGGTGTTTTTCATCATGATCACGTTGCGAATGATCCCGGCGACCGGCATCGCCTCGCAGATTCCGCAAAGCAGCACCGCGCAGGATCTGCCCCGCCCCAAGATCGTCGTTACCCTGTTTGCCGACGGCGCTATCGAGACGGACGGGCAAAAACTAACGATTGACGATCTGACGACAAAACTCGCCAGCGAGCCAGACCGCGAGCACGCTGCCGTGACCATTGCCGGAGCCGGCACCGCCACGCTGCAGAATCTTCTCGCGGTGATGGATGCGTGCCGCAAAGCCGGCATTGTCCAGGTGGGACTCGCCGCGAAGGAAGCCAAGTAGGAGTGCAATCGTTGTGAGCATCGCGACAGCCGATCATTTCAGCCCACCGCAGGAGCGCTCCGCACTGCCCGCTTCGTTTGCCACTGCGCTCTTGCTGGAGGGCCTCTGTTTTCTTGCCGTCGTCGGCTGGCTCACACAACGCCCGGCCAGGACCGAGTCATCGGCGCCGACCATGCAGATCTCGCTGGTGGCCGCTCCACCTGCGCCGGCCGAAGCTCCGGCGGATCCGCCTCCTACGGTCGCGGAAACTCCGCCGGTCCCCGAAGAGACTCCCCCGGTTCCTGAGGAGCCTCAGGTTACTCCACCGCCCCCGGAGGTCCCTCCACCGCCGGCAGAGGTTGCTCCACCTGAACCTGCTCCGCCACCTCCCAAGGCGGAGGCGCCGGTCGTACGCCCCAAGCCGGCAAAACCACCGCAGCAGGTCCAGCGGAAGCCGGCCGCGCGCCCCGCACAGCAACAAGCGGCGACTAGCGCGGCGCCGAGCGCTGCCGCGATGTCGAGCTTTCAAGGGGCACTACGGCAAGCCGTCGAAAGTGCACTGATCTATCCGGCATCTGCGCGTGCCAGCGGCCAGCATGGTCGTGCTCGTGTGACGTTCGATTATCTCGACGGACACGTATCGGGGGTCAGCTTGTCCCAATCGAGCGGGTCTTCGGTTCTCGATCAGGCGGCACTCGCTACAGTCAGGAGCGCGCATTATCCGCCTCCGCCGCCTGAGATGAGCCATCGAACGCTTCACCTCAGTATCTTCGTCGACTTCAAGGCAGGCCAGTGATCGCAGGAGACGCCATGATTGAGCGAAGGTGTGGGCGGGCGATCTTTGTGAGCGCAAAGAAAAATTTAAGCGGACGTGGAGTCTATCAAGAGGCCATTTAATGGGACGCACGCGAAATCTTGCCATCTCCCTTCTATCCCTGACAATGTTGGCGTCCGGTGCGATGGCTGCCGACATCACTTCAGCCCGGTCCCGTGCCAATTCGGAAGTCGTGAGCATGAGACGGCTGACGCAGGCAGAGTACCGCAACTCGATTGCTGATATCTTCGGCACTGAGATTGAAGTGCGCGGCTTCTTCGAGCCGACGATCCGCATTGGCGGCTTGCAGGCGGCCAGCACTTCGGTGCTTTCGGTAACGCCCGTGGGCTTTGAATCCTTCACCAAACTGGCGGACAGCATCGCTACCCAGGTGACGGGTGAGAAATACCGCGCCAAGCTTCCCTGCGTGCCCAAGTCGGCCAAAGAGCCCGATGATGCCTGCACAGCGCAGGTGCTGAGACACTATGGACGGATGCTTTACCGCCGGCCATTGACCGAGGACGAGACCAAGAGCGCCGTCAATCTGAGCCACGGACTCGCCGAGTCGCAGAACGACTTCTATACCGGCCTGCGCTATGGCGTGGCCAGTTTGCTCCAGGCGCCGGATTTCGTGTTCCGCATGGAAACTGCTGTCCCGGCCGGCGACAAGCAATGGGCGCTGGAGCCTTACAGCCGGGCGACGCGCCTCAGCTACCTGATGTGGAATTCAACGCCGGACGCCGAGTTGCTCCAAGCGGCCGAGACGGGCGACCTGAACACGCCCGACGGGCTTGAAAAGCAGGTCGACCGCCTTA
Source organism: Bradyrhizobium ingae (assembly GCF_055791185.1). Taxonomy (NCBI): domain Bacteria; kingdom Pseudomonadati; phylum Pseudomonadota; class Alphaproteobacteria; order Hyphomicrobiales; family Nitrobacteraceae; genus Bradyrhizobium; species Bradyrhizobium ingae. The sequence continues at coordinate 12,361 of NZ_JBVUBB010000014.1, read as the reverse complement.
TGGCCTCGCCGCGGCTAGACCTGGGCATGCGGGCCTTCTTCAACGACATGTTGGAGCTCGACAACTTCGATACGGTCTCCAAGGACAGCATCTTTTATCCCAAGTGGACTTCAGGCATTGTCGCTTCAGCGAAGGAAGAGACGCTGCGCACCGTCACCGATCTGGCATTGCATACCAATGGTGACATGCGCGACCTGATGACCACGCGAAAGACCTTCCTCAACCGCAACCTGGCGGCGGACTATCAGTTGCCGTTTCAGTTCGACGGTGAATGGATGCCGTATGAGTTCGGGCCCGATTCCGAACGCAGCGGCGTTCTTACTCAGGCCAGCATGCTGGCCATGTTTTCCCATCCCGGCCGTAGCTCGCCCACGAAACGCGGCGTGGCGGTGATGGATATCTTCCTGTGCGAGCCGACGCCCGCGCCGCCAGCCAATGTGGATTTCTCAGTGGTCAATGACACCAGCGGCCCGCTGAAGACGGTGCGCGAGCGTTTGATGGCGCATGCCACTAACCCGACCTGCGCCTCCTGTCACAATCACAGCGATCCCATCGGGTTGAGTCTTGAGGGCTTTGACACGATCGGTCAGCACCGCACCGTGGAGAATGGCAAGCTCATCGATCTATCGGCCACGATAAAGGGCAAGCATTTTGTCGGCGCCGCGGGGCTTGGCCAGTTCCTGCACGACGATCCTAAATATACAGCCTGTCTTGCGCGCAAGGTTTATGCGTACTCCCGCGGCTTGAACAGCCAGGATGTCCCCGCTCCAGACTTCAAGGTTGCCTATCAGGCCTTCGCGAATTCTGGTTTTCGCATGCGTTCCTTGCTGAAGAGTATGGTCGAGGACAAAGACTACTTCAGCGCGCCTGCGCCTTCCCCCGAAACAGCCGGCTCTGCGCCCAACGACGCGGCCAAGTAGATAGGAGTCAGTCATGAAGATCGATCGCAGATTTTTGCTCCGTGGCACATGCCAGGGTGCTCTGGCCGTCATGGGCCTCCCATTCCTTGACTGTTTCTTGGACAGCAAGGGCGAGGCCCTGGCCGCGACGGGAAGGCCACTTCCCACCCGTTTCAACACCTTCTTCTTCGGCTGCGGGTTGACCAAGCAGTTGTGGGTCCCCAAGACGGGCGGCAGGGACTATGAGATGACGCCTCAGCTAAAGCCGCTGGAGGCCCATCGCGCCAAGCTGAATGTATTCAGCGGCTTGCGCGTCCCGCTCGACGACAATCCTAACTATCAGCATTGGTCGGGTTTGGCGGCAGCCGCCACCGGCATTTCGCCTACCAAGGTGAACGAGTTCGATTCCAAGACCATCGACCAGCAAATTGCCGACGTCATTTCCCGCGGCGCCCGCTTCAAGTCGATTTCCGCGTCCGCCCAGGGCGATCCCAAGCAAAGTATGTCCAGTCTAGGCGGTGCCAATACCATTCCGGCGGAGGTTTCGCCCTTGCAGCTTTATACGCGGCTCTTCGGGCCGGGTTTCCAGGATCCGACCAAGGAGGATTGGAAACCGGATCCACAGGATCTGATCCAGCAAAGCGTGTTGTCGGTCGTAGCCGACAATCGCAAGCGCGTGATGCAGAATCTGGGTGCCGCCGACCGCGCTCGCATGGATCAGTACTTCACCTCGGTGCGCGAAGCCGAATTGCAGATGGCCGCGCAACTTCAGCGTCCAGAAATCCAGGCCAACGTCGCTATTCCCGTCGCGCCCGCCGAGATGATCTGCAACAGTGCCCTGCCCAACCTACGCACCGTCACACCCTTGATGGCACGGCTTGGGGCGCTGGCGCTCGCCACCGACCAGACGCGGGTGTTCAATCTCAGCATCTCAGAGCCCTTCTCCCAGATCTTCGAACCCGGCGATCCGCTGGGCTACCACAACACCACCCATGAAGAGCCCATCGATCCGGTTCTCGGATATCAGCCACGGGTGGCGCAGTATAATGTCGACGTCATGGAACTGTTTGCCATGCTCCTGAAGGAACTGGACGGAGTCCCCGAAGGCGACGGCACGGTTCTCGACCACAGCTTGGTGTTCGCCTTTACCGACCAGAGTTATGCCAAAATCCACGCGGTGGACGGCCTTCCGATCTTCACGGCTGGTGGCGCAAGCGGCCGTATGAAGACGGGTTTTCATGTCGCTGACGACGGCAGTCCGGTATCACGCGTCGGCCTGACAATCCAGAGGGCCATGGGCGTGTCGCTCGATGTCTGGGGCAAAGGCTCCATGGAAATCAGGCAGCCCTATACGGATTTGCTGGCGTAAGGGCGTCTGCCAAATCCATGACGATTAGGTCGCCACGTCTGTCGGGAGTTGTTGTTCGTATGTCTGCGTTGGGCTTTCGCTATGTTGCTGCAGCAGTGTGTGTAGCATTTGGTCTTGCCGTCTTGGAGAGCGTCGCCGGTCCGGCAGAGGTTGCTCAAATCAAACCACGCCAAGACAAGTTGCGTGACATGGGCGGTGCCCTGAAGGCGATCCATGATGAGCTCAAGAAGCGAACGATCGATTGGGACAATACGGTCCTGCCTAACGCTCAGACGATTAAGGAACGCAGCGGCTACCTCCTGAACTGGTTTCCCAAGGGCAGCGGCCCTGAATCCGGAGCCAAGACATATGCGCTGTCGGTAATCTGGCAGAACAATGATGATTTCGTAGCGTTGGGCAAAGTAGCGCAGGTCGAGGCAGCGAAGCTGAATCAGGTCGCGATCAGCAAGGATGCGAATGCACTGAGGGCGCAGGTCGAAGCAATGGGCAAGGCCTGCAAGGCCTGTCACGACCGCTATCGTTCACCTGACTACGCAACAGAAAATGACGACTAGAGCATTCCATGACTTCCCATGAGGTGAGCTCCATCAAATCGGCCTTCGCCGCTCCAACGAACCTGAGAGTCTGGGACCTTCCGGTCCGCGCCATGCACTGGCTCCTAGTGATTGGGATCGGCGTTTGCTGGTGGACTGGCGTTCACAATGAACTCGAATATCATCTCTACAGCGGTTATGCGATTTTGTGGATCGTGCTGATGCGCCTCTATTGGGGGCTGGTCGGCTCCTCGACCGCGCGCTTTGTCAATTTCGTGCGCGGCCCGAAGGCCATCCTCGACTATGCAAGCACGCTGCATCGCCGCGACACCCCTTACAGCCAGGGGCACAATGCGCTGGGAGCAATCAGCATTATTGTGATGCTCGGTTTGACCCTGGCGGCGGTCATCCTTGGCCTGTTTGCGGTCGATGTGGACGGACTCTATTCGGGGCCCTTGTCGAGCTACGTGACCTTCAAGAAAGGCCGCCATCTCGCACACCTGCACTATTTTTGGTTCACCATTCTTCTGTGGGTGATCGCGCTGCATCTCGCGGCGGTGATCTTCTACTTCATCTACAAACGCCAAAATCTCATTGGGTCCATGGTCCACGGCAAGCGCCCAGTTGATGCGGGCGATATTGGCTATGCTGCCGAAGCAGAAATGGAGGGCGCGCCCCTCTGGCGATTCGTAATCGGAGCGGTCGTCGCTACAGCCATCGTGTACGCGGTGTCGATCAGTTTCTATTTCTAGGATCCAAGAAGAGAAGAAGGCAGAGAAGAATGAAACGCAGTATTGCTACCGGATTGCCCCTCGCTGCGCTTTGCGCCTCGGCCGGAATCAGTTTGGCAGCCGATCCGACGGCCACCCCGGCTTTGACACCAGCGCCGGCCAAGCCTGCCCAGGCTTCCACCGACAGTCTCCCGATGGTGCCGCCCGCCAAGCCAGGCGTGTTCACAGCGACGAAAAAGGACGCCGACGGGTTTCACCTGGTCGCCGCCGGTCACAAGTTCACCACCCAAAGCGATATTGAGAAATATCTCGCCTATCGCGCCGCGGAACTGACCATGGAGAAGAAGGCGAACTGGTTCACTTTTGTTGAATCCCGCTCCAAAGGTGATACGGCGCCTGTGCCCAAACGAGATCCCGCCGGTCTGCGCTACAGCTTCCGCATGGAATACTTCCGGCCCGTCTGGCGCTACAGGTCCAGCGGCTCCTCGGCTTGGAAGACTTGGAGTCCCTTCGCGGGCGCGGCGTTTATTTCCGATGAAGCCAAGAGCATCACCGATTTCGAGGTGAGCGCCGACATCATGCTTCACAAGGGACAGATGGATGACGCCGACCCCCTGTCTTTTGAAGCCGGAGCGGTATCTGACCTCTTGATCAACCAAGTATCTCCGCCGGAATAACCTCAAGGACCTTTCAATGAAGATTCATCGTCGTGCCTGTCTTGAGATGTTCGCCAGTCTCGGTGTCGTCGTCGCCTCGCCCGCGCTGGCCGAAGGCAAGACCGTCGAGGTCGTCATGAAGAACAGCCCCAAGGGCGTGTTCGTGCCTGCGACCGTCAAGATCAGTGTCGGCGACACTGTGAAGTGGACCAATCCCGGCATCATCAGCCACTCCGTGACCTTCGATCCCGCCCAGGCGACCGTGGCTTCCGATGCCGCGCTGCCGGATGGCGTGGCGCCTTTCGACTCTGGCAACGTGGAGGAGGACGCCACCTTCAGCCACACTTTCACGGTGAAAGGGACTTACAAATATTTCTGCAAGTTTCACGAAGCGATGGGGATGGTTGGAACAGTCGTCGTTTCCTAGACCCAACTATCGAGAGGAGAAAGTGATGATCTTGGAGAGGCGCCTCATGGTTTGTTCAGCGGTTGTGGCCCTTACCGGCTACACGGCGTCGCCCGCCCAGGCCGCTCCCTGGACTCGTGGCTTTGTGGTGGGCGGCTACGAATATGCTTTCCGTTATGGCGGTCGCCCAGGTTTCACGCGCGGCGCGGAAATTGAGCCGGGCGTTGACTGCCCGCATGGAAGCACCAACAATTTCGCGAATCAGAATCCTGACCTGACCAGAATCGCGCTGGCACGCCAAAAGTGGCGTTCGCAGAAGGAGATCGAATGGATCGCCAACCCTCCGGGGCTTGACCAGGTCAGGTTACCGGGCCAAGTACGCCAATATATCTTACGGCGCGTCTTGGCCTATCGCGGTTACAAGCACGGCATTGAAACCTACACCAATCCCTGGGCCGCGGAGGATCCCGGCCAGCCGGAAGTGACTGGCCGAATCGCTGAGGGGTTCAATCTGGATGGCAAGGTGGGGCCAAATGACTTCGTCAGTCCCGATGGCGAGAAAGGGATCGACAACGCTCTGTACCGCGCCTGGGGGTGCGATGCGCCGTGGCGCGGCAATGGCAACGCAACAAGTGCTGCCAGCGTCAAAGATGCTATGGAGTTCGGCGTCTTTACGATGGTTCTCCGCATCTCCGGAAACGAGGACCCAATGAATGACAGTGATGCCACGGTCGAGATCGGCTACTCGCCGGATAAGATTGTGAAGGATTCCCGTGGTGGAATTGCTGCCGACTATTCATATCGGATCCAGAAATCGACGCAGTACACCAAGCTGAGGGCCAGGATCAAAAACGGTGTGGTAGAAACTGCACAAGTGGAGCATCTTCACATGCCGCGGATAGCCTATATCTATCAACAGCTCGGTGATGCAGACCTTGTGAAAGGCCAGATCCGCTTGAATTTCGCACTCGATGGCTTGAGCGGCGTCGGTCTAATCGGCGGCTACAAGAACTGGCGCAATCTCTATGCCGAATCGAGCTTCGAATACGATGCCGGCGCCAACGACATCACAAACCATGAGGATCATGTAGCGCTTTACTATGCACTCCGCCGCAATGCCGACGGCATGTTGAATCCCAAGACCGGCAAGTATGACGGCATTTCTACCGTCTATCGCATCAAGTTTGCGTCGGCCTATGTGGTGGACCTGACCAAACCAATGGAAATTCCGATAGTGGCAGCGGAGGAATGGCGAAGGAATGGCACCGAGGCCAACATGGCAGCCTTCATCAAAGGCGTCGAGACTCGGATTCCCCAAGATCCCCCTCCTGGCGTAACACAAACCGCCGCCTTCCCTTCGCTTGAACGAGTGATGCAGAAGCTTCCCAGCAGGGATTTCTTCCTCACGCTTGATCGCCCCCATTGGCCGGACGGCGTGGGTGTGGACCAGTTCGGCCATCCGATCGATGATCAGGGTAACTGCATCGACAAGACCGTGGTGTGCGAGCGATAGCTTCGGCGCAGTGAAAATAATGCTCCTAAAGCTTTCTCAACCTCAACGTCAGGTCAGTAATGGCGTGCCCGCCACGGTGGCTCCGGGGCGAGGGCAATGACGGTCGGATTAGCCCCGGTGATGCTGCCAATGGCCTGTTACCCCAATAGCCCAACTCCGGTGAATCCGGGATCGATCTGCTCGGTCGCCACCGAGTCGGGATGGCGGGTCGGCCCCTCACGTCTGAGATCGCAATCAGAGATTTGTACCGGATCGGTCAGATCTTGTTCGTCAAGCGCTGCGCAAGAGCACGTTTGACTCTCGAAGTAACACCAATCCGCCTCATCTTGGAGACCTTTGCCCATGGCCCTCGGTAGTCGCCTGCATCGTCTTGCCTTCACTTCTCTAGCAACCGGCTTCGCCGCAATTGCGGCAATGTCGCTGTGGCCCGCTTCGCTGGCTTGGGCTGGCGTAGAAGTCGCGACAAACACCGATATGCCGGGCATCGATCCTTCTCAAATTGGCCGAGACGTTGTGCTCCATACCCTCTCTAGTCGAGCGGACTCCATAAGTGGTGGCGATGTGCTGATAGAATTGCGCTCTCCGAGTTCTTCTGCGTGGATTGCGCACCTGAATGGGGGTGATGTCTCGTCATCGTTCCGCCCGACTGAAGCGCCTCACATCTATGTGGCCCTTTTGCACGGACTCAGGAATGGGAAAAACAGACTAGAGATTCTAATCGATGGGACAGTTAGGTCGACTCTCGAGATTGTAAACCATCCTTTGGCTGGTCCGATTTTTTCAGGTCCTCACCAGCAGCCTTTCGTCTGCGAGACCGAAGCGAACGGTCTAGGTCCAGCGATCGACGCGGACTGCAATGCGACGACCATTGTCCAGTACTATTATAAATCGACGGAGCCAGCGCCCGAGGAGGCCAATAATCGATTAATTGAAGCCGCGAGCGATTGGACAATCCCGAGAGGTCTTCCGCCAGGATTCAAACCATACGATACGTCCGCTCCACCTCCAGAGGACATGGCCAAAACTGTCACGTCCGATGGGCTCAGGGTGAATTACGTTATTCGTCGAGAGTTGGGTGTGATCAATCGGGCGGTTTATGAAATTCAATTTCTCCATCAACCGGGTGAACCTCTTCCGACCCCTCGGACGCGCACGAAAAGTGGATGGAATGGCAGGCTTGCTTATCAATTCGCGGGAGGATGCGGAGCTGGGTATCGTCAAGGAAAACTGACCTGGATTGGGAATACACCTCAGCAACCAATCCTTGCTCAAGGATACGCAATTGCGACTTCCACGCTCAACTTCTTCGTCAATGGCTGCAATGACAGGGTCTCGGCAGAGACTACGTCGATGGTAAAGGAACATTTCATAAAATCATATGGAGTCCCGATACACACCATTGGGTTCGGTGGGTCGGGAGGTTCGATGCAACAATATTTGATTGCCCAAAATTACCCTGGCTTGCTCGATGGAATAATCGTGAATTTTAGTTTTCCGGATGCTTTAACTAGCGCGGTACCCTGGAGTGATTGCTTACTACTCGAGCACGCTTTCCGGAACTCTAATGTACCGTGGTCCGAACAGCAGAAGACCGCTGTAGCCGGGTTTGCAACATGGCGCACGTGTGTTGACCTCGCCAAAAGTCCTTTGGTTGACCCTCAGAGCTGCGATCCGTCTATTCCCCGGAAGCTAGCCTATGACCGCGTCGCAAATCCAAAGGGTGCGCGTTGCGACTTGTTTGCCAATGAGCAAAATGTTTATGGCATCGATCGCGAGACCGGCTGGGTCCGTCGTCCGCTTGACAATATCGGTGTTCAGTATGGCCTGAGTGCATTCAACAATGGACAGATCAGCGCCGAGCAGTTCCTCGACTTGAATGCACAAATCGGGGGATTTGATAGCGAAGGGCGTCCTATAGCGACGAGAATGCGGGCCGATGCCGAGGCGCTCAAAGTTGCCTTCACACAAGGGCTCGTCACTACGGGAGGCGGCGGTCTAGGTCAGATTCCGATCATTGATTGGCGTTCTTACCTCGATGACCTCGCGAATGGGCACGATTACTTGCGAACCTTCGCCATGCGAGCTCGCCTAGAGGCTGCCAACGGGGATGCTGAGAATCAGGCCATCTTGGTTGATCCTAGATTGGATTACAAATCAAGGATTGGAGAGATCGAGCCCGACGGTTTGTTTTCCCATCGAGTAGGCGAGCTAATGCGGCAGATGGACCATTGGCTCGATAATGTCTCGACGGACACAAGTTCGCGGACGGCGCATGAAAAGGTTGTGGCCAACAAACCTTCGGACTTGGCTGATGGCTGCTGGGCAATAGACGGGCAAAGAATTGTTGAGCGCGCGTCCTACTACGGCAACGGAAAGTGCAATAGAATCTACCGTCCGTATGCGGACCCGCGTATTGTGGCGGGTGGTCCAGTCTCTGATGACGTGTTGAAGTGCCAACTCAAGCCCATCGACTCGGCTGACTATTGGCATCCGCTGAATGCCGATCAACTCGCGCGACTCAGGGTCGTCTTTCCGTCAGGTGTCTGCGACCACAGTCGGCCGGGCGTGGGGCAGGAAATCACAAAGGCTACCTGGCAGTTCTACTGAAACGTTCCGTCTTGGTCCGTCAGAGATCCGATTGAGGAATAGCCACGTTGACAGTTCCGAGAAAAAGAACATCTGATTTGTTTGGCAGCGACTCTGCTAACGCCTCCGGAAAGACCTAAAGGCTGCCTGCGAGGATCACAGCTTTCACGATGGGCTCCATTTCTGGCCATCTTGTCGTTGTCGCGTGGCTTCACGGCAAGATTGCTCCGCCAGCGCGGCGGGCCGTACGGGCTTGAGCAAGAACTGTCTATGAACATTTGGATACTTCCCGGTCATCGACGGGGGTTCGAGCTTAGCGACGGCGACGTAGTCGGCCTGCCCGGCTCCATAGGAGGCCATGACACTGGCTTCATCAAGATGACGTGGGCCCTCCGGCTCGATCAATAACCACGCTTTGGCCAGATCGGCACAGTTCTCAAGTCCGAGCGCTGCCACCGCGGCTGTGTTACCGCCGGGCACTCCCCCCCCGTTCACCCATTGTAAACCAAACCCTTCCACGGCTGTGTTACTGCCGGGATATGGCCCGATCAGCCATGGTAGACCAAGCGCTCGTGTCTCGAGGACATACAGCAGGAATGGCGAGCGACCAGAGAGATCGATCACGGGGCTATCGACTTCAAGGCCGGCTGCACGAGCTTGGTTTCTGGCCGTGGTTAGGTAGTCGTGGAGCGGTTGCGAGAGCACCAATTTTCCACCACCGGGCAGGCGCGTGACAGCGGCATAAGTGCGCAGATCTTTCACCTGACGGTGCGGCTTGAGGATGGCAGTATTGACCACTGATGCAGTGAGCAATTGTGCTAACACCGTCAGGGGCAGTAGGGTAGCGACGCTGCGTCCCTCTTGCGCAAGTGGGCTCAGGAAGGCAACGACCGCGAGCATCCAGAAAAAGGCGGCAAACGAACCGATCCACCAGTAGTTGCCAGCGGAGCCCAGTGCGGACAGGTGCGGCAGAACCAAAAAGACTAGCGCTAGCGCGATGCTGGTAGGAGCCTGGGTGCGCAGAACCATTCCCTCACGATAAAACATCGCGCCAAGGCATGTGCAGGCCGCCACCAGGAAGAGGGTTGAGGGGGTGATGCCGATCGGATCGATCCCCAGCAGCGCAATCGCTATTGTTAAGACTAACACCGCAGCGAGAGCCAGTGATCGGAGCGAGTTGTGCGTAGACCCCATCAGCATGCCGAGCAGAAGGGCTGTCGCCATTAGCGCAGCGATAGCGAGTTGCGAACGACCGATGTCGAGCCAGTCGATCCGAAACATGAGAGACACCTCCTCTCCGCTACCCAGCAGGGTTGTCAACTTAACGCTGTTGATCATACGGGTCACCAGCCCGGTGACGCCGCCACCGATCAAGTAGGCTGTAACGATTAGTAGAACTAGAGCGATCAGCGCCGCGCCAACCATGGGCAGCAGCGACTTTCGGCGCAAAACTATGACATAGAGCATAACGACGAGGGCAATGGCCGCAGCGGTGGTCGGCTTGGCCATGAAGCAGCACCAGCCACCCACGCCGACGAGGGTCCACGCCAAGACCTGGCGCATGCTTCCTGGCCGATCAGCTAGCAGCAGGCCTATCATCACCATCAAGACCGATTGAATGTTCAGTGTGTAGTAGTTGGGGGTGAGCAGCCAGAGGTGAAAGGCGAATAATGCCAGGCAGGCGATCCCTGCCGATATCACCGCCGCATGTGGCCAGCCCACGGTCCAGAGGCGCCGGATCACCAGGAAGCTGAGAATCCAGCCCAGCGCCATGGTGAGAGTGACATTCGCCATGCGAAGCACTGCGATATCGCCACCCACCCACTGATATGGCCAGTGATAGACGAAGCCGAAAAAGGACGGTGGAATATTGATTGCGTAGGCGAATGGATTCGCGATGGAATTGAGGTAGAGCCCATCGGCCATGAGTTCGAGACCGTAACTGCTATAGTATAGCAGCCGAGCAAAAAGGATCGCTGTGGTTACGGCGGACAGAGATAGCAAAGTCCGATCTAGTAAGACTGACAGCTTCCACCCGTTGGCAAAATGGTTATCTCTTGGCATAGGCCCCTTCACGTCAGCCTCGCAGAGGAGGCCGATTCCGATGGATATCAGCTTCGACGAGCTTCTAACTGACCTGAGCCCCGCTATCTCCTCCAAGAATTGGTAGAGTCACTCGTGGCATGCAGCGAGACCGAAGTTTGGACCACCCAGAACTAGAGTTTTGCGCTCTGTGCAGCGAGACCGAACTTTGGACCACCCGGAACTAGAGTTTTGCGCTCTGATGCAGCGAGACCGAACTTTGGACCACCCGGAACTAGAGTTTTGCGCTCTGATCACGTTGGCGGGCTGGATGCGCCGACGTGGTTTTGCAGCAAAATCGGCGGCCGATTGCCGATCGCCCCGTGAGGCCTTTCCTCATTATAATATCTGCGCCAAGACTCCACTTTTTCCTGGGCATCCGCAAGGGACAGGAACCAATGGGCGTTGAGGCATTCGGCCCGGAAGCGCCCATTGAAGGCTTCGATGAAGGCGTTGTCGGTTGGCTTGCCGGGCCGTGAGAAGTCCAGCGTGACGCCGCGTTGATAGGCCCACAGATCAAGATCGCGCGACACGAACTCGCTGCCTTGATCGACGCGGATCGTCGCCGGGAATCCCACTTCATTGCAAACCCTTTCCAGTACCGCCACGACGTCGGTGCCGCGGAAGGTGAACCGCGGCACCAGCGCCGGCGAGAAGCGGGAGAAGGTGTCAATGACCGTGAGCACACGGAGCTTGCCACCGGTCGCCAGTTGATCATGAACAAAGTCCATCGCCCAGGTCTCGTTCGAACGCGTCGCTGGCCTGCGATCGTCGCGCAGCTTGGCCTTGACCCGGCGCTTGGGTGATTTGTTGCGCAATTGCAGGCCCAATTCGCGATAGATGCGACGGGTCTTGTTCTGACCATGCCGCCATCCTTCGCGGCGCAGCAGCACGTGAACGCGGCGATAGCCGTAGCGAACGCGAACATGACAGATCTCCTTGATCCGATTTTCGAGGGCAGCCTGGCCGGAACGACGCGACTTGTAATGGTAGGTCGATCGGTCGAACTCGAGGGCGTCACAAGCCTTACGGATCGAGACCTGCCACTCACCGCAAACCTCGTCGACCAGCGTGCGCTTCCGGCCAGGCCTCATAGCTTTCGGCGGATCACGTCCTGCAGCATCTCCCTGTCGAGCGACAGATCCGCCACCAGCTTCTTCAGCTTGGCGTTCTCATCCTCGAGCTGTTTCAACCGTCGCATCTCAGTCGGCAGCAGCCCGTCATACTTCTTTTTCCAGTTGAAATAGGTCGCTTGGCTGATCCCGGCCTTGCGGCAGAGCTCCGCCACCGCAACCCCGTCACGGCCCTGCTTCAGGATGAACGCCTTCTGGGCGTCCGAAAATTGTGAGGCCTTCATCGTCGTTACGCTCCTCCCAGCCGAGGGGATTCGGCAAGCGCAAACTCTAGCCAAAAATGGTCCAATTTGCCGGCCTCAGATCATCTGTGGGCCGGACTCTAATCTGACTGAGTCACAAAACCGCAGGCTTTGTCCGGCCGGAATCAGCGATGGTTGAAGCATGGACCATCAGCCGAGGAGGCTACATGAGCGGGCGTGGCACCAAGACCAGTGAGATGCGATTTGCGGC